>JBKJRR010000397.1:0-2611 GCA_046594635.1 Burkholderiaceae bacterium | reverse complement strand
CCTCGACCCGCCGCACCAGGCGGACTGGTTGGAGGTTGTGCGCGGCTTGTTGGCGCAGGGCCGAACGGTCATCAGTGTGTTGCATGAAATTTCGTTTGCGCTGCATGCCGACACCATGCTGATCGTCGCGCAGGGCAGGGTGATACACCATGGCGCGTGCGTGGATGCACTGACACACCGGCGGTTGGAACAGGTGTTCGACCAGCGTATCGCCATCGTGCCGGTTGCCGGTCAGTGGGTGGCACTGGTGCGCCCCGGTGGGACCGGAGGATCGGGTGATTCGCCATTCGGGATGGCGGCATGAGCGACGCCCGTTTGAGCCGGTCGGCAGCGGCGCGCCAGCCTGCCCGAGTCTTGATGGTGCTGGGCACCAGCAGCGGCGTCGGCAAGAGCTGGCTCACCACGGCACTGTGCCGCTGGTATGCGCGCCTTGAAATGCGCGTGGCGCCGTTCAAGGCGCAGAACATGAGCAATAACGTACGCGCGGTCGCAGCTGCAGGGTCTGTTCGAAAACCCTGCCGTGCTGAGCGCTCTTTTCGGCGCAAGCACACCCACACTGGAGTCGGTGTTCGATGGCCTGGCCGATTTTGTCGAATGCGATTTCGAGGCCGGTTTGCTCGACCGGTTGATCCGTTGAGTAGCGTTTGCAGTTTCAACCCTTTGACCCGCCCCCTATGACACCACGATCCGATCTTCCTCGCCAACGCGCCAGTCATCACGATATTGTTCCGCAGGTGCCACCGATTGCCGACCCCGGGCTCGGGCAGTATTTGCAAGACCAGCTGGACCACAAGACCAAGCCGACAGGCTCGCTCGGACGACTGGAGGCGCTGGCCCGCCAACTGGGCGAGATCCTCGGGCAACAAAGACCAATGCTGGTGCAACCCCAGTTGCTGGTGTTTGCCGCCGACCACGGACTGGCACGTCGCGGGGTTTCCGCCTACCCGAGCGACGTGACCTGGCAAATGGTGGAGAACTTCCTCGCGGGAGGTGCTGCGGTCAGTGTGCTGGCACGCCAGCATGGTATCCATCTGACCATCATCGACTGTGGTGTTGCCCATGATTTTGCCTCGCGACCACCGCTGGCACCTGGCCGACCGCAGCTGCTGGTGCGCAAGATTGCCCTTGGAACAGCCGACAGCAGCGAACAGCCGGCGATGACGCCGGCGCAGTGCCTGCAGGCGATCGCCAATGGCCGGGACGTGGTTCGATCCTTGCCGGGCAATGTGGTGCTGCTCGGCGAAATGGGAATCGGCAATACGTCAGCCGCGGCGATGTTGTTGTCCCGGCTGTCCGGACGCGCCATTGCGCAATGCACGGGTGCCGGTACGGGCCTGGATGCACCGGCAGTGGTGCGCAAGACCGCCTTGCTGGCCCAGGTGCTCGAGCGCCATGCCGACGCCGTGGAACCACTCGACGCGCTCGCCGCCCTGGGTGGCTTCGAGATCGCGACCATGGTGGGCGCCTTGTTGCAGGCAGCGCTGGAGCGACGCGTGGTGCTGGTCGATGGATTCATCGCCGGCGCTGCCGTACTTGTGGCGCATGCGCTGCAGCCAGCCGTGTTGCAGCGCTGCATTTTTGCGCACCGCTCCGGTGAGCGTGGCCATAACGCGATGTTGCAGCATCTGGACGTGCTGCCGCTGCTGGACCTGCAGCTTCGGCTGGGCGAGGCCTCGGGTGCGGCTCTGGCCTGGCCGTTGCTGCAGTCGGCCTGTTTGCTGCTGTCCGAGATGGCCAGTTTTGCGTCTGCCGGTGTCGCATCTTCGCGTCCCGCACCACTGGCATGAAAGACGCCCCCCGTCTGTCCGGCTCTCTGCGTGTAAGCCGGCCGAGTCGTGGCGCCGCCAGAGGCAGGCGCCCCTTCGGCCCGTCCAAGCCTGCGCAGGCAGGCTTGGAGTCGCAGGCCGGCCGCTTCGCAGCGGCCGTGCGCGGCGGCCCCTGGACTGGCCTGCTCCGCGGCCGCTCGATCTTTCATCCCCTGCGGGTGGCGCACGGCGCCGAGGAGCACTGAGATGCGCAGGTACGGGCAGCGCGCTGCGCCATGTTGAATTTCCTTCGCC
Organism: Burkholderiaceae bacterium; assembly: GCA_046594635.1. Classification (GTDB taxonomy): domain Bacteria; phylum Pseudomonadota; class Gammaproteobacteria; order Burkholderiales; family Burkholderiaceae_C; genus CAISIP01. The sequence continues at coordinate 551 of JBKJRR010000397.1, read as the reverse complement.
ATTACCTGCTGGCGTTGCAGTTTTTCACGCGTGTACCGGTCACGGGACGACTTGCACAGTGGGTGGGCTACAGCCCCGCGATGTTGCGCGCCAGCGCGGCCCATTTTCCGGGTGTGGGCTGGCTGGTCGGCGCCATCTGCGCTGGCCTGGCGCTGCTGTTGCAGGCCGGCCTGCCGGTGTTGCCGATGGCCGGTCTGGTGGCGGCGGTGCTGGTGACGATGGCCAGTGCCTTATTGACAGGCGCCTTCCATGAAGACGGCCTGGCCGACGTGGCCGATGGCCTGGGCGGCAGTCTGGATCGCAGTCGTGCGCTGGACATCATGAAGGATTCGCGCATTGGCGCGTTCGGTGCGCTGGCCCTGATGCTGGTGTTGCTGCTCAAGCTCTCCTTGCTGGCGCTGTTGTGGTCGGTCCAGCCGCTGCTCATGGCCTGGGCCTTGTTTGTGGCCCATGTGGTGTCACGCTTTTATCCGCTGTTGCTGGTGCGCGTCATGCGCCATGTCGGCGACGAGGGCAGTTCCAAATCCAAGCCGCTGGCCGATCAGATTTCG
>JBKJRR010000467.1:0-28120 GCA_046594635.1 Burkholderiaceae bacterium | reverse complement strand
GACAGATCGTTGGCATGGCGGTGGTGCTCAGCGACCCGCAAGACGACACCGTGCGCGCCCTGCATGCCTGGATGCAGCGCCATCTGGCCGAACCCAAGATGCCTTCACGCTGGTGGGCGGTGACCGAGATTCCACGCACTTCACGCGGCAAGATCAACCGCGAGGCCGTGCGCGACGCCTGCGCCGCCCAGGCCCCGCTCGACATGGTGCGGCTGCTGGCCGCAGGTGGAGTGCCATGAGCGGCGCGGACCAGGCCCAGGTGCTGGACGATTTGCGCCAATTTCTGCGCAGTATTCAAAAGCCGGGGGTGGCGGTGGAAAGCCTGGGGCTGGACGACCCGCTGGTGGCGTCGGGGTTGCTTGATTCGATGGCCATCATGCAGATCGTCGTCTACCTCGAGGAGACCTACGGCATCGACTTTGCCGCCGGCGGATTCGACCCGGATAGGTTGGCCTCCATGGCCAGCATCATGGGCCTGATCGAACAGGCGCGCGCTTGACGGCGGGGCCGCGTGATGCTTGGCTCCCGCCGCACCGGTTTCAGCTCAGTACCACGCTGCTCAGGCGGCGGCGGTAGGTCGCAACCACCGGGTCCACCGGCGGAATCTGGCCGTCGGCGACCTTGACGGGCGGCGGCTCGATAACATCCAGGATGGCCACGAAAGTTTTGCGGGCCAGTTCCTCGTTCCAGGCCTTGTCGCGCATCAGGATTTCGAGCAGTTCATCCATGGCGTGGGTCCAGGCCTGCGCCGCCATCAGCAAGCGGGCCTTGCCGAAGCGGGCGTCGAAATCACGTTTGCCGGCGGCAATAAGCGTCTCGAAGCCGGCCAGCGCGGCTTCAGGATTGCCTTGTTCGGCTGCGAACTCGATGGCAGAGATCCAGTGCTGCAGGGATTCGATGCGCCGCACCAGGGCGATGCGCGGCAAGGCCGGTGCCAGCGCAGCCTTGGCCTCGGACAACATGTTGGATTGCAGCAGAAACTTGACGTAGGCAAACCGCGCGTCGTCATCGTCCGGTTTTTGCAGCACAGCCTGTTGCAGCGCCTCATGCTGGACCTGCGGGTCATTGGCATCAGGTGCGTCCGTTATCGACTCGCTTGTGACCTCGGCCTCCAGGATGTCGACCGGCGGCAGGTTTTTGTCCAGGAAGGCCTTGAGCTGGCCCTCGGGTACGGCGCCCATGAAGCCGTCCACCGGCTTGCCGTCAATCAACAGCACGCAGGTCGGAATGCTTCGGATGCCAAATGCCTGGCTGACTTCCTGCTCCTGGTCGGAGTCGATCTTGACCAGCTTGAAGCGGCCCTTGTAGTCGGTCTCCAGCTTTTCCAGCAGTGGCCCGATCACCTTGCAGGGGCCACACCACGGCGCCCAGAAATCGACGAGGACGGGTATATCCATCGATGCTTCGATGACTTCGGCTTCAAAATTTGCGGTGGTGACGTTGATCATTGTGGAAATTGCGGGGAATGACAGGGGACTGACTAAAATCGGGTTGAGGACGGAAGGCCGGCACACGGCAAGGGCCAATACTCCGGTCTCACCACCACCATGAAACTTTCAATCGGTGTGGTCATGGGCTCCAGTTCCGACTGGGACACCATGCAGCACGCAGCACAGATTCTCCAACAGTTTGGAATTGGACACGAAACCCGCGTGGTTTCGGCCCATCGCATGCCGGACGACATGTTCGCATATGCCGAGCAGGCGCGCGAGCGTGGCCTCAAGGCGATCATCGCCGGAGCCGGTGGCGCGGCCCATCTGCCCGGCATGCTGGCGGCCAAGACCACCGTCCCGGTGCTGGGCGTTCCGATCGCCAGCAAGCACCTGTCGGGCGTCGACTCGCTGCACAGCATCGTGCAGATGCCCAAGGGCATTCCGGTCGCCACCTTCGCCATCGGCGCGGCCGGCGCGGCCAATGCGGCGTTGTTCGCCGTTGCCCTGTTGGCGAACGACGACCCGGGACTGGCCGAACGCCTGGAGGTGTTCCGGGTAGAACAGACTCGCGCCGCGCGTGCCATGGCCGTGCCGCCGCCATCCGACGCGCCCCTGTCCAAACCTGGTACGCCATCATGATCCGTGCGCAAACAGACGCCCTGGTGCACCGGCCATGCTGAGGCAGGCCATTCTCCCTGGCACGACGGCGAGCGGCCAGCAGACCACGCTGGGCGTCATGGGCGGAGGCCAGCTGGGCCGCATGTTCGTGCATGCCGCGCAGCGCATGGGGTATTTCACCGCGGTGCTCGACCCCGATCCGGCCAGTCCGGCCGGGCTGGTCAGCCACTTCCATATCCAGGCGGACTACCTGGACGAGCAGGCTCTTGCGCAGATGATGCAACGCTGCGCTGCCATCACCACCGAATTCGAGAACGTGCCGTCTGGCGCGATGTTCACGCTGGGCGCGCACCGGCCGGTTGCGCCGTCGGCCCAGTCGCTGGCAATTGCCCAGGACCGGATTCGCGAGAAGGCGCATTTCAAGGCCTGCGGTGTGCCAACTGCGCCGTATGCCGTGATCACCAGCGAGGCCGAACTGGCCGCTGTGGACGACAAGCTGTTGCCCGGCATCCTCAAGACCGCCCGCCTCGGGTATGACGGCAAGGGCCAGGTCCGGGTGCGCGACCGGACCGAACTGGCGGCGGCCTGGGACGGGCTCAAATCTGTGGCCTGCGTGCTTGAGCGCCGGCTGGAGCTGCTTTCCGAATGCTCCGTGCTGGTCGCGCGTGGCTGGGACGGCGCCATGGTGAACTTCCCGGTGCAGCGCAATCTGCATGTTGATGGCATTCTGGCCATGACCGAAGTGTTTGAAGGCAACCTGGCGCCAGCCTTGGCCGAGCGAGCCTGTGATGCCGCCCGCGCCGTCGCGCAGGAACTGCAATACGTCGGCGTGTTATGTGTCGAGTTCTTCGTGGTCGCGCAGGAGGGGGGCGACATCTTGCTGGTCAACGAGATTGCGCCACGCCCGCATAACAGTGGGCACTACACCTTGGACGCATGCGACCAGTCGCAATTCGACCTGCAGGTGTCTACCTTGGCAGGCTTGCCCTTGAGGCAGCCGCGCCAGCACAGTCCGGCTGTGATGCTGAACCTGCTCGGCGACCTGTGGTACGTCGCGCCGGGCCATCCGGGTGGCGACGCGCCAAAACCGCCGGACTGGGGGGCAGTCTTGGCCCTGCCGGGTGCGCATCTGCATCTGTATGGCAAGTTACGGGCCAGCCGAGGCCGCAAGATGGGCCATCTGACAATTACCGCGGCAAGCGCTGAACAGGCGCGTGCCACGGCGCAGCAGGCGGCCGACTTGCTCGGCATTGCCCTGGCGTGAGCAAGCCCTGACGTGGTACTGGACGGGCATTCGACCGAGGCGCTGGCGCAGGCCGCTGCGGCGCTGCAGCGCGGTGCGTTGGTCGCGTTTCCAACCGAGACGGTGTATGGGCTTGGAGCAGACGCATCGGCTGACACTGCCGTGGCCCAGGTGTTCAGCGCCAAGGGCCGGCCCAGCAACCACCCGTTGATCGTGCATGTGGACGACACCCACAAGGGTGCTGAAGGTGTGGCCCATTTTGCCGCCGAGGTGCCGGACTACGCCCATGCCCTGATGTCGGCCTTCTGGCCGGGCCCGCTGACGCTGATCCTGCAACGCCGTCCCGGTGTCGGTGGCGCCGCGGCCGGTGGCCAGGATTCGATCGGCTTGCGTTGTCCGGATCACCCGGTGGCCCAGGCTTTGCTGCATGCCTGCCGCGCCTTGGGTGTGATGGGGCTGGCCGGGCCAAGTGCCAACCAGTTCGGCCGCGTCAGTCCGACCACGGCCGCCCATGTGCAAGGCGAATTTGGTTCCGATCTGCTGATTCTCGATGGCGGCGCCTGTGGTGTTGGCATCGAGTCGACGATTGTTGACTGTACCCGGGGCGCGCCGGTGTTGTTGCGTCCGGGTGCGATTCACATCGCCCAACTCGCGTCAGTCGCGGGTCGGCCGGTGTTGTCCGATCAACCCATCGCAGGCCAGGCAGCGGCGCCTCGGGCCTCAGGCACCTTGCTCGCACACTACGCGCCCCGCGCGACGCTGCGCCTGATGGATGGCAAGGCCATGCAGACCTCGCTTGATATGCTGGGCGCGGACGTGAAACCTGCTGCGCAACAAGGACCGGTTATCGCCACCTATGCGCGTTCGCCCTTGCGTTCACGTTCCAGCGGCGTGTTGCAGCGGCGCATGCCCGACGATGCCGCCGCCACGGCCCGGCAACTGTTTGCAGTGTTGCGTGATTTTGACGATCTGGGCGTCAAGCTGATTTGGGTCGAAACCCCGCCCATGGGCTCCGAGTGGGACGGCGTGCGCGATCGCTTGCAACGCGCGGCAGCCGCCGCTGCGTGACGAATCACCGCAGGATCGGTTGGGTCGCAGGCACGCGCAGGCATCCACCACCGTTGCCACTGTGCCGACCGCGTGTTGCAGCCGATCTCGCTTCAGGCCTTGCGGCGCAGCCGCCGGCTGGCCGCCATCCCGCCAAAGCCAGCCCGATCTGCGCCGCCAGGCCGCTCAGTCGCGCTCTGGCAAGGCCGCGGGCGGACCTTGAAAGTGCAGCTTCATCCATAGAATGACGCCTGCCAGGGCCAGTGTGATGGCATTGGCAATCACGATCGGCCAGGCGGCCGTCAACAATCCGTAAGTGAGCCACAGCGACACGCCGGCAACAAATAACAGGTACATGCCCAGCGATATGCCGCGTACATCACGGGTACGAAACGTGTACCAGGCCTGCGGCAGAAAACTGGCCGTCGTCAGGGTTGCGGCGGCATAACCAATGGCTTCGCTGGAAATCATGGCGCGCATTGCCCATCAGCGCCGATGTCCCTGCCGCACGTCAGTTGTCCTTGATCACCCACTCGAGCAATTTGTCGATGGCAGCACGACTCGCGCCCGCATTGGCGTGATTCGTAATCAGTACAACCACATAACGCCGCCCGCTGTTGGCCAGCACATAACCGGCTACGGCCGTGACGTCACGCAGACTGCCCGTCTTGAGATGGGCGCTGCCGATCGCTCCCGAGCGGTTGCGGCGCATCGTGCCGTCGATGCCGGCGATTGGCAGCGAGGCCATCAGTTCCGGCATCCATGGCGACTGGTAGGCGGTTTGCAGCAACCGGCCCAGCGCCATCGCGCTGGCACGCGCGCTGCGCGACAGCCCGGCGCCGTTGTCGACCAGTGGCATGTCGACCGACCCGCCGATCCGTTCACGCCACCATTGCTGCACTACCTCACGTGACGCGGCGAAGCTTGCAGGCACAGTGGCGGTGGCATCCACCGCGGCGGGCTTGTCGGTGGCGCGGCCAGCTGGCAGGCTCAGGCTGAGAAACAGCTGCTGCGCCATCACGTTGTTGCTGTACTTGTTGACGTCGCGGACCACTTCGGCCAGCGTAGGCGAGGTGGCTTCGAAAACTGGCGGGCCGGCCGCCGGCAACACCGTGCCGTCGCGCACCGTGCCGGCCAGTTGTCCGCCCACCTCGCGCCACATACCCTCGATCGCCCGCGCCGCATAAACCTGCGCATCGGGCCAGGCCACCGGCCAGGTGCGCTCCAGGCAGGCGGCCGGATAACTGCCGGCGAAACGGACCTGAGCCGGATCCGAGAAGTCCGCCCGCAGACTGCCCCGGTAGTCGCCGCAGCCGCCGGCCGTGAGCAGGGGCACGGACGCCGGAACCGTGACGCCGGCCAGCGGCGGGTCGACATGGATGCGCGCCAGATTGGCGGCGCGGTCAACGACAAACGTCATCAGGATGGACTTGTAGCTCAGCAAAAGAGCGTCGGGTGCCGCGTTGTACGGACGCAGGGGCTCGCCATCGAATCCGCCGGGGTCGGTGGGCGCCAGCGCGAAGGCGCTGCGGTCGAGCACGATGTCGCCATTGATGCGGGTGATGCCCAGGGAGCGCACCCGGCGCATCAGTTGCCACAGGCGCTCGCTGACCATGGAGGGGTCGCCGCGGCCCTTGATATACAGATTGCCCTCCAGCCGGCCATCACGTATGGGGCCGTCGGCGTACACCGAGGTGCCCCAGTAGTATGCAGGCCCGAGCAGGTCCAGCGCCGCAGCCGTGGTGACCAGCTTCATCACCGAGGCCGGATTCATCGGCACATCCGCCCTGTGGCTTACCCGGGGCGCCTCCTTGCCCTGGGCGTTGACCACCAGTACAGCGACCGCATCGCGCGGCAGCTTGGCCAGTGCCAGCGCCGCATCGACCTCGGGTGGCAGGCCTTGCGCCAGTGCGGTTGCGCATATGGACAACAGGGCCGAGAACCGTGCGGCTGCCGCCAGGGCCCGGTCCACACGCCCACGCCCAGGCGCGATCCCGGCGTCGCGGGAGTATCGATCTTTTGGCTTGCGGCGCGAATCCAGGGGGCTGCGAGGTGTCATGTCCATCGCGCCAGTCTACAACCCGTGCGCAACCGATAATCCGTTGATGCGCCTGTTCAAGCCTCTTTCTGCGCAAGCAATTGGCGTCGTTGCCGCTCTGGTCACTGTGGTCATCTGGACTTCGTTCATCGTGATCGCCCGTGCGACGGCCGATCCGTCTCGTGGTGGTGTGCTCAACCCATTCGATATCGCGTTCGCGCGCCTGCTCGGCGCCGGCATGGTGCTGCTGCCCGTGGGCTGGTGGATGGTGCGGCGCGACCGTGCGCGCCATCGCGGCGCGTCATCAATGTTTGGGTTTTCACCGTTGCCACTGAAGGTCACAGTGGCCGTGGGCTTCTTTGGCGGCCTGTTGTATGCCGTGTTGGCCTACAGCGGTTTCGTATACGCCCCGGCGGGCCATGCGGCGGTGTTGATGCCGGGCAGTCTGCCGTTCTGGACCACCCTGCTGGCGGCCCTGTTCCTGGGTAACCGGATCACGGCGGCCCGGGCCGTTGGCCTGGCGCTGATCGTGGCCGGCGATGTGCTGGTCGGCGGTCCGAGCCTGTTGCTGGCGTTTGACGGCGGCGAGGTCTGGAAGGGCGATCTGCTGTTCATGACGGCGGCATTTTGCTGGTCCTGCTACAGCGTGCTGGCGCGTCATTACCAGCTCGATGCGGTGCGCGCGACCGTCGCCATCACCGTGTTTGCCTTTTTCCTGTACGTGCCGGTCTACGGACTCCTGTTGTGGCAGCAGTGGGTGCCGGGCCAGTTCCTGCAGGCGCCGCTGGGTCAGGTGCTGTTCCAGATGGCATTTCAGGGGGTCGGGTCGGTGGTGATCGCCGGCGTCACCTTCACCCGCATGATCCAGCATTTCGGGCCGGTACGTTCCACCATGATGACCTCGATGGTGCCCGGCCTGGCCGCCATATCGGCGGTACTGATTCTGGATGAACCCCTGCACTGGAACCTGGCAGTTGGCCTGTCCCTGGTCACGCTGGGTATCGTCTTCGGTGTGCGGCCGGGTCCGGGGCCCAAGCCGGTGTCCGTGACGCTGCCGGCATCCCGTTCCAGCACCTGATCGGCGAGAAATCCTGATGCCCATTCTTGCCTTTGACACCAGCACCGACCGGATGTCGATTGCACTGGGCCGCATGGTGGACGGTGCGCAGCAGGTCTGGTCGTTCGAGGCACAAGGCGGGGCCCAGTCCTCGCATACGCTGGTACCTGCCATCATGGATTTGATGGCGCAAGCCGGGCTGACCCTGGCCGAGCTCGATGCCGTTGCCTTTGGTCGAGGCCCGGGCGCTTTCACCGGTTTGCGCACCGCTTGTGCGGTGGCGCAAGGGTTGGCCTTTGGCGCGCGCGCCCGCACCGGCGGTGCGCCGTTACCGGTATTGCCGCTCGACTCCCTGCTCGTGCTGTCCGAGCAGGCGCGACTGCAACATGCGCCCGAGGCTGTGCGCTGGCAAGTGCTGGCCATGCTCGATGCGCGCATGGACGAGATCTATGCCGGCACCTATTTGTGGGAGAACGGTGCCTGGCAGACCGTGACCGGTGCGGTGCTGGCAAGTGCGAAAGACCTTCGCGCCGAGGCCTGCACGGCGCTGGCGGGCAATGTGTTCGTCCATTATGGCGATCGGCTGCCTGACGCTGGCCGTTTGCCGCGTTTCACTGTTTTGCCCGAGGCCCGCGCCATGCTGAGTCTGGCGCCGGGCCTGCTGGCGCGTGGCCAAGGGGTGGATCCTGCAATGGCGCTTCCGGTATATATCCGCGATAAAGTGGCGTCCACCATTGCTGAGCGCGCGGCTGTTCACGCGGCAACGGTGGCCAACGTATCCACCAGCGGACCATGAGTGCAGTACTGCAGGCGCCCGAGGCGCAGTTCGAACCATTGACGCTGGCGCGTTTGCCCGCGGTACTGGCCATCGAGAAACAGGCCTATGCCTATCCATGGTCCGAGGCCAATTTTCGCGATACGCTGGGTGCCGGCTACCAGGCCCAGATGATTACGGCGGCCGGGGAGTTGCTGGGCTATTTCGTGGCCATGAAAGGTGTCGAGGAAGTCCACCTGCTCAATATCACGGTGACCCCGCAATACCAGGGCCAGGGCTGGGCCCGGATGATGCTCGAGGCGCTGGCGATCTGGGCACGCGGCGAATCCGCGTTGTGGTTGTGGCTCGAGGTGCGGGTAGGCAATCTGCGTGCCATGCAGGTCTATGAGAAACATGGATTTCGGCGTGTGGGCCAGCGCAAGGCTTATTACCCGGCCAGCCTGGGCAAACGCGAGGATGCGATCGTCATGAGCATGCGCCTGTGAACACCTGTCGTCATTTGAAATTGCCGCGCCGACACGCCGCTCTGCGGTATGCCGGGTCGACTTTTTTCGAGCTTGCGCCATGGCCTGGCAGGTGCAGCGAGGATTGCACATGAGCATGGATCTGGAACCACGTCAGCGTGCCATGCTGCTGGAGATGGGCGTGCGAGTCTGGTGGCCGAGTGCGGATCAGGCGCCACCGGAACCGTTGGCCCAGGTGCCGGGCGCGCGAGCGGTGCCAGGCGCCGTCGTGGCGAAACCGCCCCCGGTGCGAACGACACTCTCCAGCCCTGTCGATCGGATGGATTGGCCTGGGCTGGCCCAGGCGGTGCAGGCCTGTACCGCCTGTGGCTTGTGCGAGGGACGCAAGGCCCCGGTGTTTGTCATAGATCCGGCGCCAAGCCAGGCCGACTGGCTGATCGTGGGCGAACCGCCGGACGCCCATGAGGAACGTGACGGTTCGCCCTTTGTTGGCGAGGTAGGCCAGTTGCTCGACAACATGCTGCGTGCGGTGTCGTGCCAGCGCGACGGCCAGGGCGCTGGCGGCGCACGGCTGACCCCTGTGGTCAAGTGCCGGCCGGCCGCCGTGCGACCGCCGACGCTGCAAGAGTTGGCGCAGTGCGCGGTGTTCCTGCGGCGCGAAATCGCACTGACCCGCCCCCGGGTGATCCTGGCCATGGGACGATTTGCCGCACTGTCTTTGTTGGCGCAAGACTATCCGCAGGTGTTGCAGATGCCACTGGGCCAGCTGCGGGGCGGTGAGTTCCAGGTGAACGGTATTCCGGTGGTGGTCACCTATCACCCGGTCAAGTTGCTGCGTGCACCGCAGGAGAAAGCCAATGCATGGATCGACTTGTGCCGGGCGCGCAAACTGGCGCTCGGGACCACCTGACGCAAGCACGCGCCGGCCCGATCGGACCTTGAGTGGTCACTAGAATCGGGGGTCTCCCCCCTGGAACTGCCCCATGAATTTCGTCGACATGCTCGCTGACGCCGAGCGCCGCCATCAGTCCCTTTTGTGCGTCGGACTCGATCCCGAGCCGTCGCGCTTTCCAGCCCAATTGCGGGGTGACGTGGGACGTATTTACGACTTTTGCGCCGCCATCGTGGACGCCACCGCCGATCTGGCGCTGGCCTTCAAACCCCAGATAGCGTATTTTGCGGCGCACCGGGCCGAAGCCCAGCTGGAAAAGCTCATGGCCCACATGCGCAAGAACGCGCCGGGGGTACCGGTAATTCTGGATGCCAAACGCGGCGATATCGGCTCCACCGCCGAGCAATATGCGATCGAGGCGTTCGAGCGTTATGGTGCGGATGCCGTCACCTTGTCACCGTTCATGGGCTTCGACTCGGTCGAGCCGTATTTGCGACGCCATGGCAAAGGCGCCTTTTTGTTGTGCCGCACGTCCAATCCGGGGGGTGACGACCTGCAGAACCAGCGTCTGGCCAATGTGGAGGGTGAGCCGCTTCTGTATGAACATCTGGCCGCCCTGGCGCAAGGACCCTGGAACATCAATGGCCAGCTCGGTCTGGTCGTGGGCGCCACCTACCCCGCCGAAATTGCGCGGGTGCGCGCGATCGCACCGACGCTGCCAATGCTGATCCCCGGCGTGGGCGCACAAGGCGGTGATGCGGTGGCCACGGTGCGTGCGGGTCTGCGCGTCGCGCCAGACGGCCGTACCACCGGCTCCATCATCGTCAGTTCGTCACGTGCCATTCTGTATGCCGGTTCGGGCGCGGATTTCGCCGAGGCGGCACGCAAGGAGGCTCAGCGTACAAGGGATGTTTTGCAGCAGGCGGCTGCTTGCTGAGTGATACGTCTGGGGACACGGATCGGGTGGACCCAGCAGGACTGTTGCTGCTTGCAGCACCACAGGGTTTTCGCGGAGACACGTTATGACACCACTTGAATCGGGCGCAATCCCTGACAGTCCCCAGTGGCAAGGCGAGGGTACCAGCCGGATCCCGTTTTCGGTCTACACCAGTGAACAATTGCACCGGCGAGAACTGGAGCGATTTTTCTACCGAAAGCACTGGAGTTATGTCGGCCTGGAGGCCGAGATTCCGAACCCGGGCGACTTCAAGCGCACCGTGGTTGGTGAGCGTTCGGTGCTGCTGGTGCGCGACAAGCAAGGCGTGGTGCATGTGGTCGAAAACGTCTGCGCCCATCGCGGCATGCAGTTCTGCCGCGAGCGCCATGGCAATCGCAGCGAGTTCACTTGCCCTTACCACCAGTGGAGTTACACGCTGTCGGGCGATCTGCAGGGGGTTCCGTTTCGCCGTGGCGTGCGCCAGGACGGCAAGGTCAACGGTGGCATGCCGGCCGACTTTGACCTCAAGCAGAACGGACTGACGCAACTCAAGGTGGCGACCCGCGGCGGCGTGGTGTTCGCTTCATTCGACCACGACGTGGAGTCGCTGGAAGACTTCATGGGCCCGGCGATCCTGTTTTATTTTGATCGCCTGTTCGATGGCCGCAAGCTCAAGATCCTGGGCTACAACCGCCAGCGTATTCCGGGTAACTGGAAGCTGATGCAGGAGAACATCAAGGACCCGTACCATCCGGGCCTGCTGCACACCTGGTTCGTCACCTTCGGCTTGTGGCGAGCCGATAACAAGTCCGAACTCAAGATGGACCAACACCATCGCCACGCGGCCATGATCTCCACGCGCGGCCAATCCGGCAAGGCCGATCAGGTGACGCAGGTGTCGAGCTTCAAGGAGAGCATGCAGCTGCAGGACGACCGCTTCCTGGACATCGTGCCTGAAGCCTGGTGGGGCGGCCCGAGTGCGGTGATGACGACGCTGTTCCCCAGCGTGATCCTGCAGCAGCAGGTCAACAGCGTGTCGACCCGGCACATTCAGCCCGATGGCCACGGTGCATTCAACTTCGAGTGGACCCATTTCGGCTTCGAGGACGACGACGCGGCCATGACCAAACGCCGGCTGCGCCAGGCCAATCTGTTCGGCCCGGCCGGATTCGTATCGGCCGATGACGGTGAGGTGATCGAGTTCTCGCAACGGGCGTTCGAGAGCAAGCCGGCCCACCACACGCTGGCCGAACTCGGCGGTCGTGAGGTCGGAGATACCGACCACATGGTCACCGAGACGCTGATCCGCGGCATGTACCGCTACTGGCGCGAAGTGATGGAGGATGGAAAATGAACACCGCCACAGACGCAATGGGTCGCAGTTCATCTGCCACCGGCGATGCAGCTGATCGTCAGCCGTTGCATCTGGGTCCGCAGGATTACCAGGACCTGACCCAGATGCTGGCCACTTACGCGGCGGTTGTGGATGCGGCCGACTGGGATGCCTGGGTCGCGATGTTCACCGAAGACTGCATTTACAAGCTGATTCCGCGTGAGAACTACGAACGCGGTCTGCCGCTGGCGACGATGGATTTCGAAAGCAAAGGCATGCTCAAGGACCGCGCCTATGCGATCCGCGAGACCTTGTTCCACGACCCGTATTACCAGCGCCATGTGGTCGGCGCGCCGCGGGTGCTGGAAGTGGCGGACGGCCGCATTGTCTGCGAATCGAACTATGCGGTGTTCCGTACCAAGTTGTCGGAGTTGACGCAGGTGTTCAATGTCGGGCGTTATCTGGATACGGTAATTCGTACCGAAGTGGGCTGGCGGTTTGCGTCAAAGCTGTGCATTTATGACAGCGAGATGATTCCGAATTCGATCATTTATCCGCTGTGACTTTTTGCCATTGTGGTTCGATGAGATCGGCTGGGTGCTGCCGTTCGAACCAGTGATCGGGAAGTCCGTTATCGCCCCCATTGCGGTCCTTCGTGCGGATCAGGTCAGTCCTTGAGTCCGATCGCCCCAGAAAATTGGGCTATGGGCGGGAGTGAGCGATCGGCGGCGGGCTGTCAGGGAGGTGACGCTTGGCACACCGGACAGGCCAATGTTGTATGGATTGTGTTGTTTGAATGCAAATCTGTATTATGCATGCATTGAATGCAAACAAGGAGATGGTCATGGCGATGCTGACAGTTCGCAACCTTTCAGAAGAAGTACACCGTGCTCTGCGTGTTCGTGCTGCCCAGCACGGCCAGAGCATGGAGGCCGAGGTGCGCGAGATCCTGGAGTCCGCGATCAGTCCCAAGGGGCGCGTGAAGCTGGGCTCGCTTCTGGCCGACATCGGCCGCCAGGCCAAGCTGAGCGTTGAAGAATTCGGGGTGTTTGAGCAGGTGCGCGACAAGACGCCAGCGCGGCCGGTGAGCTTCGAATGATCCTGCTCGACACCAATGTGATGTCGGAGCCGCTCCGCCAGACTCCCGAGCCGCGGGTGATCCAGTGGATCGACGCGCAGGCGATGGAGACTTTGTTCCTTTGCGCCATCACGGTGGCAGAGTTGCGCTCGGGTGTCGCGCTACTACCGGCCGGCAAGCGGCGCGCAGGCCTGCAAGAAAACCTGGAAAAGCGCGTGCTGCCCCTGTTTGCCGGCCGCGTGTTGCCATTTGACCTGACCTGCACACAGGCCTATGCGGCGCTGCTGGCAAAAGCCCGCCGTGCTGGCTTGGCCATTGCCACGGCCGATGGTTACATCGCGGCCATCGCGGCGGCCAACGGGTTTGCTGTTGCGACCCGAGACGCCAGCCCGTTTGATGCTGCGGGCGTCACCGTGATCAACCCATGGGCACAGGCATGAGCGTGCGCAGGCCCATGCGGAGTTCTCCGCTGTGCGTTTATATCGCGGATCGTTGCACCATTTCGCTGAGTTCGTTGTCTGTCAGATCCGAGTTGCCGGGAAGGATCCAGACGAATGCCGCGCCCGCCTTTTTGGCCGCCCGCATCAGCGACGACAAATCGCTGTTGCGGCTGTCGGCGCCTGATTCGGGCGTGGTCTGAATCACCACAACAGGTGATCGGGTCCATCGCTTGGTGATCCGCACTTGCGCAAACAGTGACTTGAAGAAGTCCGACGTCAATGTCGGATTGGTGGAAACACCAGGGCCATGCGTAGCAGCCACTTGTATATCCCTGGCGCGCCGGCCCAATTGCAGAAAAGGAAGAACAGGCCCGTTGAAAAATACAGAAGTGCCCACAGGAAGAATCTGGTCGGGTATTGAGAAAACCCAACCAGCGGTCTTTCATGACTGAAAGCCGGTCATATGAATCCAGAATCTGCTGCGAAGCCCAAGTAGGTCCAAAGCGCCAAGACTGCGAACAGCCCGATTGGACCCGACAAGAAAATGAGGCCGCGCCAGAAAGAATCGACCATGTCAGAGTCCCGCGGGCTCGACTTTTCTGCGATGCGTCAATACGGTGTCATCGCGGACTCTTGTGCCACACATCCGATAACACGCCGCCGATGTCTGCTCACGCAATAACCTGTTCGTAAGATAAGTGCGGGGCGTCGGCACGGGTGGACGCATGCTCAATCGTGATCGACCGGACGTTGCCCTGTGCGTCAAGGTCGAGCAGCGTGTTCTCATCGAGTGCGCGTGTTTCCGCGACCGGATCGTCGCGGAACTCGATCAGCATGGTGTCGGTGTCAGAGAAACACCGGATTTTCATGGCACGAACCTTCGGTCAAGAAATGCGCTGTGGACAGTTTCGCCGTCTTCCAGGACGATAACGCGTAGGTAGCGATGGTCCAGTTCCGGAATATTGACCCAGCGGCGAATGCGGCCGTCATCCTGGACCGCTTCCCGCAGCGGACTCGATATCGCGCGATCAATCCACGCATCCTGTACGAGAGATCGGTCTGGGCGTGGCTCAGTGCCGCACGTGTGTAGCCGAAGGTTCCTTGCCAGGCTGCATCTTCCCCACCACCTGAAAACACCACCATATCCCGAACGCGCCGAACGCAATCACGCCCAGCCCATACCCCGCCAGCGCGCCTTTGGCGCCAAACCATGACTGGCCCAGCCATACGAACGGGATCACGCCCAGCGTGGAGCGGCCCCAGTTCAGCGCGGTGGAGTAAAACGCAAAGCCCAGGTTGTTGAACGCCGCGTTGGCGACAAACAGCGCGCCGTTGAACAGGAAACTGCCGGCGACAAAGATGCAGAAGAACACGATCAGTTCACGCGCCAGGCCGTGCGACTGGAAGATGTCGGCGATCCAGCCGCTGCCCAGCGCCATCAGGATCCAGACTGTGAGCGCGTAGACCAGCGTGACCTTGAGGCTGTCGCGCACGGTGGACGTGACGCGGTCGAAGCGCTGGGCGCCGAAGTTCTGCCCGATGATCGGGCCGATGGCGCCCGAGAGCGCGAACAGCACTCCGAATGCCACCGGGATGATGCGCTGGATCACAGTCCAGCCGGCGATGGCTTCGTCGCCGTAGGATGAGATGGCGTGGGTGACGAAGGCATTGCCTACCGGTGTGGCAATCTGCGTCAGCACGGCGGGCATGGCAATTGCCATGAAAGGTGCAAGTTCGCGCAGTACCAATGCCGTGTGGGGTTTGGCGACCAATTGATGTACGCGCCACAGGCCGTGCAGACCGATCAGTACCATGGCTGCACGCACGATGACGGTGGCAATCGCCACGCCGGTCAAGCCCAGGTCGAGTCCGAGAATCAGCAGCGGGTCCGTCACCAGCGCCGTGGCGGCAGCCCCCAGCGTGACGTACATGGCGCGGCGCGCGTCGCCAGTGGCGCGCAGCAGTCCGGACAGGCACATGCCGACACCCAGCAGTGGCCATGAGGGCAACACGATGCGCATCAGCGAGGCGGCCCGCTCCAGCGTCTGGCCGCGTGCGCCCAGCAGGTGCAGCGCCGGTTCGATCAGCGGCCAGCCGACCAAGGCCAGCAACGACATGCAGACGCCGACGATGATCAGTGACGCGCCGGCGATCTGGCGCGCCTGCGCGGTTTGCCCACGCCCGAGCGCGCGTGAGGTGAGTGCGGTCGCGGCAATCGACAGTCCGATCGACAGCGACGTGGCCAGGAACAACACGGTCGTTGCGTAGCCAAGGGCTGCGGTCAGCTCGGGCTGGTGCAGCAGCGTGATGTAGAACAGGTTCAGAGCATCGACCGCGAACACCGCCACCAGGCCAATTGAGCCCGCGGCTGTCATGCGGATTACATGGCCCAGCGTCGGGCCGGTGACGAGACGGCTTTGTGGAGCAATGGTGGCAGGGCCGTCGGCGGGTTTTTGCATGGGGTCTGTGGCGACGGCGGGCTCAAGGCTTCGCCACCAAGGGAGCCGGCGCGGCGCTCAGGCGCGCACTTCCCCGTTGCCCAGCACAACGTATTTCAGCGAGGTCAGTCCCTCGATGCCCACGGGGCCGCGTGCATGAAACTTGTCGGTGCTGATACCGATCTCGGCACCCAGGCCGAACTCGAAACCGTCAGCGAAACGTGTGCTGGTGTTGACCATCACGCTGGCCGAATCGACCTCTCGCAGAAAACGCTGCGCATGTTGGTGGTCGCGTGTGAGGATGGCGTCGGTGTGGTGGCTGCCGTAGTGGTTGATGTGGCTTATGGCGGCGTCCAGCCCGTCGACCACCTTGATGCTGATGATGGGCGCCAGGTATTCGGTGAACCAGTCCTGTTCGCTGGCGTCTGTCAGTTGTGCGCCGGCGATCGGCGCGAGCAGCACGCGGCTTTGTGGGCAGACCCGCATCTCCACGCCCTTGGCTGCGTAGACTGCGCCGATCAGCGGCAGGAACTCGGCCGCCACGCCACGCGCCACCAGCAGGCTCTCGCTGGCGTTGCACGGGCTGTACTTCTGGGTCTTGGCGTTGTCGGCCACGGTCACCGCCATGGCGATGTCGCTCGGGTCGTCGACATACACATGGCAGTTGCCGTCCAGATGCTTGAGCACCGGCACCTTGGCGTCGCGGCTGATGGCTTCGATCAGGCCCTTGCCGCCGCGTGGGATCGCCATGTCCACGTATTGCGGCATGGTGATCAGCTCGCGCACCACGGCGCGGTCGGTCACCTGCACCAGTTGCACGCCGTCCGCGGGAAGGCCGGAGTCGGTCAAGGCCAGCTGCACCAGTTTTGCCAGCGCCTTGTTCGATTCAATGGCTTCCGAACCACCGCGCAGGATGCAGGCGTTGCCACTTTTGATCGCCAGACTGGCGGCCTCGATCGTCACGTTCGGCCGGCTTTCGAACACCATGGCGAATACGCCGATCGGCACGCGCATCTGACCCACCCGGATACCGCTGGGTTGCTGGTTCATGCCACGGATCTCGCCGATCACGTCGGGCATGGCTGCGAGCTGCTCACAGCCCAGTGCAATGGTCTCGATGACCTTGGGTGTGAGGCGCAGCCGGTCGACCATCGGCGCGGACAGGCCGGCCGCCGTGGCGCGGTCCAGGTCCACAGTATTCCCGGCGTCCAGTACGGCCTGATTGGCGCGCAACAGTCCAGCCAGCCGGCGCAAGGCGGCGCTGCGGCTGGCCGCGCTGGCACGGGCCATCAGACTGGATGCGGCGCGGGCCTGGATGCCCAGTGTCTGGCTGTATTCGGCGGTAGTGAGCGCATTCATGGTGGCATTTTCTCACGCAGCGCCGACCCTGTAGCGCAGGGGGGCTGCTTCAGCGGGGCACGCAAAAACCGCACAGCCGCATGGCCAGGCGATGGAGTGCCTGCCAGGCATCGGTCGGCCAATCGGGAACCTTCAAGCCCTTGACGATGCCGTCGACCTGGTGGGCTGCATGCAGCAAGGCAGCCAGCCGTGGGCCGTCGAGCCGCGGCAATACGCGTTCGAACAGGCGCTCGCGCACACCCCAGACGCGTTGCTCGCGCAGCGCCACGGGTAGCGGGCGACCGGCGTCCATCGCATCGCGCACGCGCTTGAGCGCGCGAATGTCTTCGGCCAGGCTGTAGTGCACCAGTACCGGCGCCTCGCCTTCGGCCTGCAGACCATCGAGCATGCGCTGTACGCGCAGGCGCTGGCCGGCCAGTACCGCTTCGCTGAGCTTGAACACGTCGTAACGCGCGACATTGAGCACAGCACGCTCGATGTCCTCGAAGGCCAGCTCGCCGGGCGGGAACAGCAGGGCGAGTTTTTGAATTTCCTGGTGCGCCGCCAGCAGATTGCCCTCGACCCGGTCGGCGAAAAATTGCAGGCTGCGCTGCCCTTCGACACCGGGCTTGACGCGCTGATCCTGCTGCGCCAGGCGCTGTGCCAGCCACGGCGCCAGCGCGGCGCGCTCGACCGGCTCGAGCGCCACCGTCATGCCGCAACGCTCGAGTGCGCCAAACCAGGCACCACTGCGCGTGGCCTTGTCCAGCCGCGGCAACATCACCAGCGTCAGCAGATCGTCATTGCCCCGGGATTGTTCGCACAGCTGCTGGATGGCTGCACTGCCGTCCTTGCCGGGCTTGCCCGACGGAATGCGGATCTCGACGATCTGCTTGTCTGAGAAAAGGCTCAGCGAGCCGCCGGCGGCAAGCACCTCGCTCCAGTCGAAATGGGCTCCGGCGACCATATGCGATGTTCGTTCGCTGTACCCGTTCGCGCGTGCCGCGGCGCGGATAGCGTCTGCCGCCTCCTGCACCAGCAAGGGTTCATCGCCGTGCAGTGTGTAAAGTGGCTTGAGGCCCTTTTGCAGGTGCGCCTGAAGCTGGCCGGCGGCGAGTTGCATCGTCTAGGCTGCGAATGCGCGCACTGCGAGACTCGCCTTGGGGGCGGCCCGCCGGCGGCTCTCTGGACTACCCTCCGTGCTGCGCACTGCGGGATTCGCCTTGGGAGCGGCCCGGCGGCTCACTGGACTACCCTCCGTGCTGCGCACTGCGGGATTCGCCTTGGGAGCGGCCCGGCGGCTCATGGGGCTCTGATGGCAGCCAGGCGCCGGATGATTTGTTGTACCAGGTCCGACTGCATGTCACGGTAGATCAGACCCTCTTCCGCCTCCTTGGCCAGCACGGCGGATTCGTTGAAGCTGATGTCGCGCTGCTGCAGCAACTCGGTGTTGCCGATCAGCTCCCTGCCTTGCGGCGTGCGCACGCGAAAGCGCAATCGCAGACGCAGTTGGAACTCACGTACCTGTCCCGAGGTGTTGACGCCCACGACGGTTTTTTCGCGCAGTTCTGAAAGGATGTCCAGCACTGCCTCGGCGGTGGCGGCATTCTTGGCGTCCTCGACCAGCTTGAGCGTGCTGATCGAGGCCAGATTGCGCTTGAGCTCGTTGCCCAGCGGCGAGGTTTCGCCCGCATTCACGTGCAGTGTGCGGAACGCAAAGTCGGGCGCGCCGCGCAACTTGAAACCGCAGCCGGTCAGTGCCAGCAATGCCGCGCAAGCCAAAAGTGAGCGACGTTTCATCTCAGATCACCACGTTGACCAGGCGCCCGGGCACCACGACCACCTTGCGCACCGGCGCACCCTGTGCCAGTTTGACGAATACCTCGCTGTGCACCGCCGCCGCTTCGATGGTCTTTTTGTTGGCGTCGGCCGCCACGCGGATCGACCCGCGCAACTTGCCGTTGACCTGCAGCATGAGTTCGATCTCGTCCTGCACCAGTGCCTGCGGATCGACTTCGGGCCATGCGGCGTCGAGCAACTCGCCCAGTGTCTTGGCATAACCGAGGTCATCCCACAAGGCCTGCGCGATATGCGGGGTCACCGGGTACAACGCGCGCAGCAGGATGCCGAAGCACTCATGTTGCGCCCAGGCGTCACCGGCATCGGCGCCGGACTTGCAGTCTTCGAGCGCGTTGAGCATCTTCATTGCACCGGAGACAACGGTGTTGTACTGCATGCGCTGGTAGTCGTAGTCGACCTGCTTGAACACGCTGTGGATTTCGCGTCGCAGGTCCGCCGCCGCGCCACCCAGTGTCGGCATGGCCGCGCCTGCCACCGGCGCCGCCGGCAAACGTGCAGCGTAGTTCCAGACCCGGCGCAGGAATCGGTAGGAGCCCTCCACCGCCGCGTCGTTCCATTCCAGAGTGGCTTCGGGAGGCGCGGTGAACATGGTGTACAGCCGCGCGGTATCGGCGCCGAACTTCTCGATCAGGTCCTGCGGATCGACGCCGTTGTTCTTGCTCTTGCTCATGGTGCCGACACCTTCGTAGGTGACTGCCGAGCCGTCGCTCCTGCGTTTGGCGCTGATCACCTTGCCGGTGGCGTCGTGGATGTCTTCCACCTCGCTTGGCCAGAAGTACTCGACGCCGCCGTTCGGGCTCTTGCGCGAGTAGATGTGATTGAGCACCATGCCCTGCGTGAGCAGTTTGGTGAAAGGTTCGTCGACCTTGATCAGATCCAGGTCGCGCATGACCTTGGTCCAGAAGCGCGCGTACAGCAGGTGCAGAATTGCATGCTCGATGCCGCCGATGTACTGGTCCATCGGCATCCAGTAGCTGGCGCCGTCGCCGACCATGGCCAGATCGTTGTGCGGATCACAGTAGCGCATGAAGTACCAGGAGCTGTCGACAAAGGTGTCCATGGTGTCGGTTTCGCGCCGCGCCGCCTTGCCGCAAATCGGGCAGGTCACGCCCGCGTGAAAACCTTCGTGGTGCACCAGCGGATTGCCCGATCCATCGGGAATGCAGTCCCGTGGCAATACCACCGGCAGGTCCTTTTCGGGCACCGGCACCGCGCCGTGTTCATCGCAATGGATGATGGGGATGGGCGTGCCCCAGTAGCGCTGGCGGCTCACGCCCCAGTCGCGCAGCCGCCACGTGGTCATCTTCTCGCCCAGGCCGCGAACCTGCAGTGCATGGGCGATCGCGTTGACCGCCTCCTGGTAGCGCAGGCCACTGAAGCTGTCGGAGTTGATGGTTACGCCACGCTGCTTGTCGCCGTACCAGTCGTTCCAGTTGTCGTAGTCGTAGTCATAACCGTCGATCAGGATCACCTCGACGATGGGAATATCGTATTTCTTGGCGAAGATGAAATCCCGTTCGTCGTGCGCCGGAACACCCATGACGGCGCCGTCGCCATAACCCATCAGCACGTAGTTGCCGACCCAGACCTCGACATCACGGCCACTGAGGGGGTGGGTGACGAACAGGCCGGTACGCATGCCCTCTTTTTCGCGCACCGCCAATTCCGCTTCTGTGGTGCCGCCACGCTTGCATTCCTCGATGAACGCGGCCAGCGCCGGGTTGTTGCGTGCCGCATGGGTGGCCAGCGGGTGTTCGGCTGCCACGGCGCAAAAGGTCACGCCCATGACGGTGTCGGCACGGGTGGTGAACACATACATGTGGCCTCCACCGATCAGCGTACCGGTGTCGTCCTTGATCTCGTGTGTGAACGCCAGGCGCACGCCCTCACTTTTGCCTATCCAGTTTTCCTGCATCAGCTTGACGCGTTCCGGCCAGCCTGGCAATTGGTCCTGTACCTGGCCCAGCAGTTCCTGCGCGTAGCCGGTGATCTTGAGGTAGTACCCCGGAATCTCGCGCTTCTCGACTGGTGCACCGGTGCGCCAGCCCTTGCCGTCAATGACCTGTTCATTGGCCAGTACCGTCTGGTCGACCGGGTCCCAGTTCACAACCTGGGTCTTGCGGTAGGCGATGCCCTTGTCGAGCATCTTCAGAAACAGCCACTGGTTCCACTTGTAGTAGCTCGGATCGCAGGTGGCGACCTCGCGGCTCCAGTCGATCGCCAGTCCCAGTGCCTGCATCTGCTTTTTCATGTAGGCGATGTTGTCCAGCGTCCACTGGGCGGGCGGCACGCCATTCTTGAGCGCGGCGTTTTCTGCCGGCAGGCCAAATGCATCCCAGCCCATGGGCATCAGCACATTGAACCCCTTCATGCGCAGGTGCCGGGTCAACATGTCGTTGATGGTGTAGTTGCGCACGTGGCCCATGTGCAGCTTGCCGCTGGGGTAGGGCAGCATGGAGCAGGCGTAGAACTTTTCGCGCGAGGCGTCTTCGGTTACGCGATAGGCGTCGCGGCTGTTCCAGCCAAGCTGGGCGGATGCCTCGACGTCGAGGTGGTTGTATTTTTCTTGCATGGGGGCGTCATCGGGCGGCGCGAGTGCCGCAACACGCCGATTCTAGGTGCTCAGGCGTGCAGCTTGGGCACCGGCGCCGGTATCGTGGCCTTGCGCGGCAGCAGGCTGCGCCGGCCCGCAGCGCCATTTGTCTCAGCGATCCTTGTCCTGGGGATCGGCGACGAAGCCGATCCGCCCGAGGCCGGCGGCCTGCGCAATTCCCATGATCTCGACCACCCGCCCGTAAGGTACGGCGGCATCGGCGCGCAACTGCAGTTCGGTGTCCGGGTCGGCGGCGCTGGCGCGCGCCAGTTCGATGGCCAGTTCGGGCAGGGCCACCGGCCGGTCGTTCAGGAAGGCCTGGCCGGACTTGTCCACGCTCAGCATGATGCTGCTGGCGCCGCTGTCGGTGCTGGCCGTGTGGGCCGTGGGCAGGTCCAGTCGGATCGCGCTGGTCAGAAGCGGTGCCGTAATGATGAAGATCACCACCAGCACCAGCATGACGTCAATCAGCGGCGTCATGTTGATGTCGCTCATGGGCGTAGGCCCGCTGGTGCGTTCGAGGCGGCCGAATGCCATGATGGTCGGTCAGTGGTCGGACGCGATGGACCGATTCTTGCCCTCGGGTGCCTGGGAAAGCAGCAGTTCGCGCAGGTCGCGCGCGAAGCCTTCCAGATCGGCCTCGATGCGGCCGATCTGGCGGCCCAGCACGTTGTAGGCCAACACGGCCGGTATCGCCACGGCCAGTCCGGCGGCCGTCATGATCAGTGCCTCGCCGACTGGCCCGGCGATCTTGTCGATGGTGATCTGGCCGGCTTGAGAAATCGCCAGCAGCGCGTGGTAGATGCCCCAGACCGTGCCAAGCAAGCCGACAAACGGGGCGGTTGCACCCACGGTGGCCAGCAGCACCTGGCCGAACTGCAGCTTGTGCAGCACGCCATGGAGCTGCTCGCGCAAGACGCGGGTCAGTTGCTGGGAGCGGTCGCCGGCCGTGGCCAGTGTTCCATCGGCGCGGATGCGCGTGGCCACTATCAGCGGTACCACCAGCTGATCGCGATCAAACGCCTTGGCCTTGTCGCTTGCCAGGTCGAAGTCGGTAGACTGCCAGAACGCCGCTGTGCTGCGTCCGACATCGCCGCCGGCGCGTCGCAACATCCAGGATTTCCACAGGATGACGATCCAGCTGCTGACCGACATGAGCAGCAGCAGCGCCGCAACCAGGTTGCTCACCACGTCGCCGTGGGCAAGAAACTGGACGACGCTCATAAGTTAAGCTTCGCCCTAACGGCCACGGTGCGAGATTGCTTGGCGGCGGCCCGGCACGGCGCTCATCGTATCGTCGCGCTGGCCGGGCTGAACCCGAGCACGTCAAACATGTCGAACAGGCCGCTCGGTCGATCTGCCAGGAAGCGGGCAGCCCGCAGGCTGCCTTGCGCATAGGTGGAGCGGCTCGATGACTTGTGCGAGATTTCGATGCGTTCACCCGTGCCGGCAAAAAGCACCGTATGGTCGCCGACGATGTCTCCGCCGCGGATGGTGGCAAAACCGATCGATGACGGATCGCGTTCGCCCGTGACCCCTTGGCGGGCATACACCGCGCAGTCCTTGAGGTCGCGCCCCAAGGTGTGCGCAATTACCTCGCCCATCTTCAGTGCGGTGCCCGACGGCGCGTCGACCTTGTGCCGGTGGTGCGCCTCGATGATCTCGATGTCGTAGCCGGTGGCCATGGCGCGTGCCGCGAGTTCGAGCAACTTGAGTGTGACGTTGACGCCGACGCTCATGTTGGGCGCCATCATGATGGCGATGTCCCGGGCGGCATCGGCGACCTGCGCTTTTTGCGCGTCGCCAAAGCCGGTGGTGCCGATCACGGCCTTGACGCCGAGCGTGCGACACACGGCGAGATGGGCCAGTGTGCCTTCGGGTCGGGTGAAGTCGATCAGCACGTCACTGGCGCCCAGTGCCTCGTGCAGATCGGACGTGACCCGTACGCCCGTATCGTGACCGCCGAAGGCTCCGGCGTCCGCGCCGATGGCGCTGCTGCCGGCAATGTCCAGTGCCCCGGTCACGAGCATGTCGTCGCTGGCCATGACCGCCTCTATCAACATGTGTCCCATGCGGCCGGATGCTCCGGCGACGCACACCTTGAGCTTGCGCGCGGCTTGCATACCGGAGCGGCTCAGGGTTTGACCGGCTCGAGCGGCGGGTAACTGGCGGGCAACGCAGGCGTGGTGGTCGCGCTGGTGCTGGTGCCAGTCGGAGCGGGCGTTTTAGCCGCCTGCTTGAATTTCAGCAGCGATTCCTCGCTGGCCTCCAACACGGGCACCTTGGCTGACTTGCGGCCGTAATCGAGCGACGCGACGAACTCGGCTTCAGTTGGCATCGGATCGGCGTCAAAGCGATCGAGCACCTCATCCTTGAAAAAAACCGTCAACTTGCGCAACTGGGGTTCTTCGCCCTTGTGCCGGAAGCTGAACACGTAGTCCCAGCGGTCGGCGTGGAACACGCTCTGCAGCAGCGGTGTGCCCATCAGATCGCGCACACTCTGGCGTGGCAGGCCAGGCTTGAGCAGGTCGACCTGTTCGCGCGTGATCACATTGCCCTGCACCACGTCGATCTGATAGGGGGTCACGATGTTTGCCAGCCGGTTGCTGGCGCCATCGAAGCTCGAACACGCGGCGAGGCCGGCGCAAAGCACCAGTGACAGGCCGGCATGGATACTCAGGCGCAGGGAATCAGGCATGGGGACGGTCAGCGATATGATCGTTCCATTGTAGCCGCCAAGGTCGCCTCCCTGCGGCCTGCAGCGCTGTACACCCTGGAGAACAGACATGGTCATGGCCAATATTGATGAACTCAAGAGCACCGGGCTCAAGGCCACTTTGCCGCGTCTGAAGATCCTGGAGATTTTTCAGAAGGGCGAGCAGCGCCACATGACGGCGGAGGATGTGTTTCGCGCCTTGCTGGGGGACCAGTCCGATGTCGGGCTGGCCACCGTGTACCGGGTGCTGACGCAGTTCGAGCAGGCCGGCATCCTGAGCCGTAGCCATTTCGAAAGTGGCAAGGCCGTCTATGAGCTCAATGAAGGGCAGCACCACGACCACCTGGTGTGCCTCGATTGCGGCAAGGTTGAGGAGTTCTACGATGCCGAGATCGAGAAGCGCCAGCACGCGGTCGCCAAGGCCAAGGGCTTTACCATCGCGGACCATGCGCTGAGCCTGTATGCCCATTGCACCAAGGACAACTGCCCGAGTCGCCCGGCGCCGTCAGGACGCGGCCAGGGCTGAGCAGCTCCTTTGGCGGCTGGATGGGGCGCTCAGGTGCCGGAGCGGTTGGCCGGCTTGGCGTCCATGGCCTTGCGGTGGCGTTCAACAAATTCCTGGTAGGTGTCGATGCCACGCAGTTTCAGGATGGTACTGCGCACCGCCGCTTCGACCAGCACCGCGATGTTGCGCCCGGCCACCACCTGGATCACGACCTTGAGCACCGGAATGCCCAACACGTCCTGCGTCAGCGGCTCGTAAGGGATCCGCTCGTATTCACGCTCCAGTGTCTCGCGCCGCACCAGGTGCACGATCAGCTTGAGACGGATCTTGCGCCGCACTGCGGTCTCGCCGAAGATGGCGCGGATATCGAGCAGGCCGATGCCGCGTACCTCGAGCAGGTTCTGCAGCAGGTCGGGGCAACGCCCTTCGATCGTGGTCTGGTTGATGCGAAACAGGTCGACCGCGTCGTCGGCCACAAGGCCGTTGCCGCGCGAGATCAGCTCCAGGCCGAGTTCACTCTTGCCCAGACCCGATTCGCCGGTGATCAGCACGCCCAGTCCCAGGATATCCATCAACACGCCGTGCATGGACGCGCGTTCGGCAAAATGTTTTGACAGGTAGGCACGCAGAACGTCGATGACAAAGGCCGATGAAGCCTGCGTGGCAAACATCGGGATCTGGGCGCGTTCGCAAAGTGACAGCAGGGCGTCGGGCGGCTCCTGACCGTCGGCCAGCACCAGTGCGGGTGGCTCCAGAGTCACGATGCGTGAGATGCGGCGTGCGCAATCTTCCTGCGTCGCGTTGGTCAGATAGGCGATCTCGCGTTCGCCCAGGATCTGGACCCTGTAAGGGTGGATGTAGTTGAGATAGCCGACCAGGTCGGCGCCTGAGCTTGCGGCCTGCACGGCGACTTCATCGAAGCGACGCTCCGAGGCGCCCAGTCCGGCAACCCATTGCCATTTCAGGTAGGCGCGAAATTCCTCAAACAGGACATCGGCGCTGACAACGGTGGGTTTCATGGCAAATCCGGGCGGTTTGCCGGGTTTGTCACGCCAGTTGTGCGGACTGCCACTGTGAGATCAGACCGTGCAGCTCGGTCGCATCGGTGCAGGTGCTCATCTTCTCGCGCAGATCCGCGTCGCTGAGCAGCTCCGCTATTTCCGACAGGATTTCCAGATGCTTCTGCGTCGCGGCCTCGGGTACCAGCAGGAAGATCATCAATTGAACGGGCTTGTCGTCCGGTGCGTCGAAGCCGATGGCGGTCTCGAGCTGGAACACGGCTGCCATCGGCGCTTTCAGTCCCTTGATGCGGCCATGCGGTATGGCCACGCCATGACCGAGACCGGTCGAGCCCAGTCGCTCGCGCGAAAACAGACTGTCGGTGACCAGCGCACGGCTCAGGCCATGTTCGCTTTCGAACAACAGACCGGCTTCTTCGAACGCCCGCTTCTTGCTCGTGGCATCAACGCGCACGAGTACCTGGGAGGGGGGGAGAATGGACGAAAGGCGATTCATGGTCGGATGCAGATTATGCACACAAAAAAAACCGCCCGTCATGCGGGCGGATAGTCCCTCAGTGGCGGGATCGGCCTTACATCAGCCGTTTGGGCGCCTCGTGGTGGTGGTCCTGCAAGCGGTCCTTGTGCCGTGCGACCTGGCGGTCCAGCTTGTCGACGAGATCGTCGACGGCGGCATACAGATCCGAATGCGAACTCTCGGCAAACATGTCGTTGCCCTTGACGTGGATATTGCATTCCGCACGCTGCCTTCGTTCCTTCTCCTTGAGTTTCTCGACAGTGAGCAGCACCTTCACATCTACCACCTGGTCAAAGTGCCTGGTAATTCGATCAAGCTTGGTCGTTACATAGTTGCGCAGAGCCGGTGTGACCTCGAGGTGATGACCGCTGATCGTCAGATTCATGGATTTCCTCCTGTATCGCTCGCCGTTGAATGCCATGCCTGTGTTTGACACGGCGCAAAAACATGAAACTGCAATGTCCGCCCATTCCATGCCGTCTGTTTCACTATGCCTTCGAATAGATCGCAGCGCAAGCCCATTTGTCCAGACTTTGAAGGTGTACCGGCAAGAGTCTTTCCCGACTTTCGTGCCTTGCCCAAGGTTTGCGCCTGCGTTGTGCAATAGACTCTGAACTGGTTACAAGATGTTTGCATGAGCCTGGACACGATCATCCACGCCGGTCTGCGGGAGCGCGATCGGCCCACTATCGGATTGGTTCTGATGGGGGGAGGCGCGCGCACGGCATACCAGGTGGGTGTGCTGCGGGCCATCGGCGCCATGCTCGAGGCGCGCAGCGATGCGCCGCGGACGTTCCCGTTTCAGGTGCTGGTCGGCAGCTCGGCGGGGGCGATCAATGCGGCCTTCCTGGCCAGCCGGGCGACGCAAGGCCTGCAAGCCTTTGAACAACTGGCGGAGTTCTGGCGTCGCTTGCGCTCAGCCGACGTCTACGACCTCAATGTGCCGCCATGGGTGCGTTTCAGCCGGATCGCGGTGGCGCTGAGTCTGTCGCGCCACGCCCGGGCCAATGGCGCATTGATGGACAACACGGCGTTACACGAAACCTTGCGCGAGGGCATTCCTCTGGACGGCATCGGGGACGCATTACGCTCCAACACGATCGACGCACTGGCCGTGACTGGCTCGAGTTACACCAGTGGCGTGCACTGGACTTTTTGCCATACCGCCAGCCCGTCCGAATTCGAACCGTGGTGGCGGCCAGGGCGGCGTGCCGAGTACCAGAGCCTGACCATCGACCATCTGATGGCGTCAAGCGCGATTCCCTTTCTTTTTCCGGCCACGGCGCTGCGTGTGGACGGCCGCAATGAATTTTTTGGTGACGGCTCCATGCGCCAGGTCACGCCGCTGTCGCCGGCCATGCACCTGGGCGCCAGCCGCATTCTGGTGATTGGCGTCAGCCAACCTGAACGCCCGGGCCTGGGACAGCCGGCCAGTCCTTCGGCGATGCCGGCAAATGGCCCGACGCTGGGAAGCATGGCAGGGCATGTGATTGCCAGTGTGTTCCACGACACCTTGCAGGCCGATGTCGAGCAGACACAGCGGGTCACCCAGACCATCAATGGCCTGCCGCTTGATGTTGCCGGCAGCACGCGGTTCAAGGCCATCGACGTGCTGGCCATCGCACCGTCGCAGTCTCTGGATGCACTGGCCCAGGAGTTCACCGGCGATCTGCCGGTGGCGATTCGGCATGCGATGGGGGCACTGGGTGTGCTCAAGGACAGCGGTGGAACGCTTGCCAGTTACCTGCTGTTCGAGCCGCATTTCGTGCAGGCCCTGAT
>JBKJRR010000435.1:0-6737 GCA_046594635.1 Burkholderiaceae bacterium | reverse complement strand
CCCACGGCTGTGACAGACACAGCATCGTACGATAGCTATCGGCTGGGAACTGAAAAACTTGAGCCATACCTGCACACTAAGCAAGGAATCACAGCTTGATTTCCACTGTGCGCATGTCCAGTACCAGGCCGGAGACCACGCGGCCATTGTCAACCCGGATGCGTGCCATTTCACCCACAATTCCTGCCGACAGCGCCTGTCCGCCCGAAGTCACGCTGAAACCGGGGCCCTTGGCGATGATGCGGACCATCGATCCGGCCTGGAAAACCTGGGACGGCTTGACCATTCCGTAGCGCAGCACCTGGCCGGTGCGCAGAGCGCGGGTGGCGGTCTGCCCGACCCACATCTCCGGATCGGCCAGCACGGACTGGTTTTCATGCGCCCAGTCGACCTCGGACAAAACCGCATCGTCCAGCGCCAGCGTGGCGCCAGAGGGTACATCGGAGCGCATCACCCAGGTCTGCCCGAATGCCTGCACCTGTACCGGTAAAAACACATTCCAGCGCGACGGTCCGTCGATGCAACGCAGGCCGATGCGGGTCTTGCCCCACAGCCGGGTACCGACGGGCATGTAGGGCTCGACCTGGGCACAAGGTGCCAGCGACAGCCGGCTGTCCAGCGCACCGACCTGAACCACCATGCGCAGCGGCGCGGCGCCGCTCGGACGCGTATTGGCGACCGCATTCTCCAGCCAGACCTGGCTTTCCTGGGCAATCTGCGCAGCCTGATCCTGGGCCAGGGCCGGCACGGACACGCCAGCCCACAAAACCAGACACAGCCGCACGCAGACCAACCGCAGAACAGAAGCCATCGGCAACAGGGTCGGCAGGCGGATGGCAAGGCGGCTTTTTGACATGCGACGACTTTAGATCGCCCCAGTGGCACGCAAACCGCCCAAGTGCAGGCGGAAACACCGCTTATTCAAGCTATCGCCGCGCTCAAGCTTTTCCATAATCGATTCACGCCTTGGTCAGGACTGCCTGTCATGGCGACCGAATCGATGAAGAGAGGTGATGTGCCATGTTTTCCCAACTGACCGCCGGACTGGACTTCCAGGCCACCGCACTGAGCCTGCGCTCGGAGCGCCAGCGTGTCATTGCCAGCAACATCGCCAACTCCGACACCCCCGGTTATGCCGCACGCGACATCAATTTCAAGGAAGCCATGGCCGCGGCCACCGGCCACGGGGGCGCCAGTATCCCGATGTCCGGCAGCGCCGCGCGACATGCCGGACACATACCGATCCCCGGCAACACCGGTTCGTCCGGCACCGGAGCGGCTCGCCTGGGCTACACCGTGCAGACCCAGCCGGCGATGGACAACAACTCGGTGGACCTGGACCGCGAACGTGCCAATTTCGTCGATAACGCCGTGCGTTATGAATCCACTCTCCGGTTCATCAACGGCTATTCCAAGACGATCTTGAGCGCGATCCAGGGTCAGTAAGCAAGAAAGGTCCAGGAGGCACACGATGTCCATGTTTTCAATCTTCGGCGTGTCGGGCAGTGCGGTCAGCGCTCAGTCGCAGCGCCTGAACGTGGTGGCCAGCAATCTGGCCAATGCCGACGCGGTGGCCGGCCCGGACGGCCAGGCCTACAAGGCCCGGCAAGTGGTGTTTCAAACCGTGCCCATGGGCAGCGACAGTTCCGCCGGCGTGAAGGTCCGCCAGGTGATCGAGAGCGACGCCCCGATGCACAAGGTGCACAACCCGACCCACCCGCTGGCCGATGACCAGGGTTATGTGACGCAGTCGAACGTCAACACGATCGAAGAGATGGTCAACATGATCTCGGCCTCACGTGCCTATCAGAACAACGTCGAAGTCATGAATACGGCCAAATCCCTGCTGCTCAAGACGCTGCAGATGGGCCAGTAAAGCCAACCCAAGGACGCCGCCATGGCCATTACATCCGCCACCTCTGCCGCCGCCGCGGGCGCAAGCTCCGCCGGCACGACCACGGCCTCAAGCGCCAATCAGGCCGCGTCCGAAGACCGCTTCCTCAAATTGCTCGTGGCCCAGTTGAGCAACCAGGACCCGATGAATCCGATGGACAACGCGCAGATGACCTCGCAGATGGCGCAGATTTCCACCGTATCGAGCATCGAGAAGACCAATGTTTCGCTGGCCGGACTGGCCGCACAACTGGCGTCGATGCAGACTTTGCAGGCCGGTGCGCTGGTCGGCCGCGACGTGCTGGTAGAAGGCAACCGTCTGGCCATCCAGGACGGCAAGGCCTCGGGCGCGGTCGACCTCGACCTGCCCGCAGACAAGGTCGTGGTCGACATTCTGAGCGCCGGCGGCCAGGTGCTGGAGTCGTTCAACCTCGGTGCACTAAAGGCTGGACGCAACGCCTTCGAGTGGGACGCGAAAGCGCACACCCATGCCGAAGCTCTGACCTACCGCGTAACTGCCACCAAGGGCACGGCGGTGGTGACCCACCGCACGATGGTCCAGGACAACGTGGCATCCGTCGGCTCCGACGGTGGCGCCATGCATGTTGGCCTGCGCAACCTGGGCAATGTCGGCTACGACAAGGTCAAGTCGATTTTCTGAAGCCCCTCGGCGCCCTCCCCAGTCCCCAAAACATTCAACGCTCCCACACAGGAACATCACCATGTCATTCCAAACCGGACTCTCTGGCCTGAACGCCGCCAGTCGCAATCTTGATGTGATCGGCAACAACATCGCCAATGCCAACACCGTCGGCGCCAAAGTCGCGCGGGCCGAGTTCTCGGAGATCGTCGCGGCCTCAACGCTTGCCGCCAATGGCCGCACCGCAGGCATCGGTGTTGAGATCGCCACCGTGTCGCAGCAGTTCACGCAGGGTGCCGTCAGTCTCACCGGCAGCGCCCAGGATATCGCCATCAATGGCGCTGGCTTCTTCCGCGTCACCTTGCCTGACGGCTCGACCGCCTACACCCGCGCCGGCGAGTTCAAGCTCGACACGAGTGGCAATATCGTGACCAATGCCGGCGCCAAGCTCATGGGTTATCCGACATCGGTCGACGGCGTGGCCACCAGCAGCACGCTGCAACCGATGCAGTTGCCGACCTCTTCGCCCATTCCGGCCCGTTCCACGACGGCCATTGCAGCGGAGTTCAACCTGAATGCTGCGGCTCCGGTCTGGAACGCCTCGGTACCCAACGTGCCACTGACCACGTTTGGCACCTCGCTGACCACTTTCGACTCGCAGGGATCGGCCATTCCGACCTCGGTCTACATGCGCAAGACCGCCAACGACACCTGGCAGGTCTTCACTGACCCGACGAGTGATGCGAGTGCCACCGCCTCGCTGGCCGCCACGCTGACCTTCGATGTCAACGGTCAGTTGACCGCCAGCGTACCGGCAACTCCCACTGTCAGCATCACGTCGCCCAATCCGACCATCGGAACCATCACGCCGACACTTGATTTTTCCAAGGCGACCCAATACGCAACCGCATTCGCCGTGACCGATCTGACCCAGGACGGCTATGCGCCCGGCGACTTCGTGGCCATGAGCATCGGCGAAAATGGCGTGATTTCGGCGCGATATTCCAATGGCCAGACCCAGGCCACCGGCCAGATTGCATTGGCCGACTTCCGCAACGTGCAAGGCCTGCGCCCAACCGCCAATGGCAATTGGGTCGAAACCATCGCCTCCGGCCAGCCCATCGTGGGAGAGCCGGGCGCCGGCAAGTTCGGCTCACTGCGCTCGGGCGCACTGGAAGACTCCAACATCGACCTGACGGCCGAACTGGTGAACATGATGACAGCGCAGCGCACCTACCAGGCAAATGCGCAGACCATCAAGACCCAGGATCAGGTGCTGTCGACGCTGACCCAGCTGCGCTGAACCCGTCCACCGCATTTCCGCCACCCACTGACCAGGACACACCATGGATCGACTCATCTACACCGCGATGACCGGCGCCAACGCAGCCGCGCACCGGCAGACCGTGTTGTCCAACAACCTGGCCAACGTGTCGACCAACGGCTTTCGTGCCGAGCTCTCGGCTTACCGTGCCGTGCCACTGCGCGGCGACGGCGCCACCACCCGTGTCTTTGCACTCGAGGCCACCTCCGGCCACTCGTATCTGCCCGGCCCATCGCAGACCACCGGTCGCGCATTGGATCTGCGTGCCACCGGCAACGCCTGGTTTGCCGTACAGGGACTTGATGGCACCGAGGCCTATACCCGCGCCGGATCGATGCAGATCGGTCCCGATGGCACACTGCAGACCAACAACGGCCTGCCAGTTCTGTCCGACGGCAGTGCACCCCTGGTGGCGCCGGCAGGCGCCGAGATCTCGATTGCGCCCAACGGCGACATCAGTGCCAAGACCGCCGGCCAGCCCAGCACCGTGGTAGGCCGGCTCAAGCTGGCCACGCCGACGATCGACGATCCGCTCAAACGCAGCGACGACGGCATGTTCCGCACGGCCACGACCGAGCCCATTCCCACCGACCCGCTGGCGCGACTGCAAAGCGGCGCTCTCGAGGGCTCGAACGTCAGCCCGATCGAGACCATGGTCGGCATGATCCAGACCGCGCGCCAGTTCGAAGTACAGATGCGGCTGGTGCAAACCGCTGAATCCAACGACCGCTCGGCCGGTCAATTGCTCAGCCTGCAAGGCTAAAGGACCCCTCCCATGATCAATTCCCTGTGGATCTCCAAGACCGGCATGGAAGCCCAGCAGACCCAGCTGGACGTCATCTCGCACAACCTGGCCAACGTCTCCACCACCGGCTACAAGCGCGCCACTGCGGTGTTCGAAGACCTGATGTACCAGAACCTGCGTCAGGTCGGCTCGAACACCTCGGACCAGACCCAGTTGCCCACAGGCCTGCACCTGGGTCTGGGCGTACGCACGGTTGCCACCAGCCGCTCATTTGCGCAGGGCACGATCCAGCAGACATCCAACAGCCTGGACGTCGCAATCCAGGGCAACGGCTTTTTCCAGGTCACGCTGCCTGACGGCTCGAACAACTACACCCGCGACGGCTCGTTTCAGGTCGACAACCAGGGCCGCCTGGTCACCGCCAGCGGCCTGCCCGTGGCCAACGGCGTGACGGTTCCTGCCAATGCCAAGAACGTGTCGATCGCCACCGACGGAACCGTCACCGCGACGATCCCCGGCGCCACCGCACCGCAGCAGATCGGCAACATCATCCTGGCCACCTTCATCAATCCGGCCGGCCTGGAACCACAAGGCCAGAACCTTTTTGCCGAGAGCCCGGCTTCCGGCCAGCCGAACACCGGTACGCCCGGCGCCAACGGCATAGGCACCGTGACCCAGGGCTTCCTGGAAACCTCCAACGTCAACGTGGTGCAGGAACTGATCACGATGATCCAGACCCAGCGCGCCTACGAAATGAATTCGAAGGCGATCCAGACCTCGGACCAGATGCTGCAAAAACTCGGCCAGCTGTGATGCCAATGCAATCCCAACTCCGAACCACGCTGGGCGCCTTGCTGGTAGCGCTGCTCGCCAGCGGCTGCGATTCGTTGCCCAAGACCGAGCGGGTCGACTTCACCCAGCCGCCCTCGCCCATCGTCACGGCCCCGGCCAAGGCACGTCCGGTCAGCGGCAGCCTGTACCACGCCGCCAGCTACCGCCCGCCGTTCGAAGACCGGCGCGCACGCATGATCGGCGACGTGGTGACGATCCTGATTACCGAAAACGTCACCGCCAGCCAGAAATCCTCGTCTTCCGCCAATCGCAGCTCATCAATGGACGCGGGCGTATCGGCATTCCCGTTTGCAAAGGCCACGTCACTGGGCAAGTTGTCGCTCAATTCATCAACCAACAACGACTTCGCGGGCGCTGGCGCAACCGAGAGCGCCAACCGGTTCTCCGGCTCGATCACCACCACCGTGGTCGACGTATTGCCCAATGGCCACCTGGTAGTCGCCGGTGAAAAGCAGATCGGTGTCAACCAAAACGTCGATGTGCTGCGTTTCTCCGGCACGGTTGACCCGCTGGCGATCCAGACCGGTGGCCTGGTCAGTTCGACCAGCGTGGCCAACGCCCGTATCGAGTCGCGCGGGCGGGGCGCGCAAAACGAGGCGCAGACGGTTGGCTGGATCGCGCGATTCTTCATGGCTTTCCTGCCGTTCTAAGGACTTGACCATGCCAACACCCATCCTTCTCCGCATGCGTCGCTGGACTCACCTGGCTGTGCTGTTGCTTGGCTTCGCAGGCCTGAGCGTGCCGGCCCTGGCCGCTCGCATCAAGGAGGTGGCGGCTGTCGAGGGTGTACGCACCAACCAGCTGACGGGCTTCGGTTTGGTCGTGGGTCTGGACGGCACGGGTGACCAGACGACCCAGATGCCTTACACCTCGCAGGGACTGAGCAACTACCTGCAGCAAATGGGCATCACCCTGTCGGCGGCAGGAGCCTCACAGCTGCAACTCAAGAACGTGGCGGCGGTGCTGGTGACGGCCCAGTTGCCGGCCTTCGCCCGTCCAGGCCAGGCCATCGACGTGAATGTGTCATCGCTGGGCAACTCCAAGTCACTCAAGGGCGGCATGCTGATCAGCACCGCCTTGCGCGGCGTCGACGGCGAGGTGTATGCGCTGGCGCAGGGCAATCTGATCGTCGGTGGTGCCGGCGCATCTGCCGGCGGCAGCAAGGTGCAGATCAACCATCTCAGCGCCGGGCGCGTACCCGGCGGTGGCCAGGTCGAACGCTCCGTGCCGACCCCGCTGCTTGAAGGCGACACGATTGCGCTGGGTCTGACATCGTCCGACTT
>JBKJRR010000430.1:0-3938 GCA_046594635.1 Burkholderiaceae bacterium | reverse complement strand
CGGAGCCTGCAGCGCAAGCAAGGCCTGCGACGCCGACAACATACCGGCATTGATGGCCAGATCGGCCTGGTAGACACGATTGAGTTCGTCCGCACCGGCGTGGATATGGACCAGCTTTTGCAGTGTGCGCGGCACCGGCAACAAGGTGTAGCCACCCGTCGTCATCTCGCCCAGACGCGGGCCGAATGCGATCAGCAAATCGCTCTCGCGCACGCGCACGGCCAGCTTCGGATTGATGCCGATGCCTACGTCGCCGGCATATTGCGCATGGTGATTGTCGAAACAATCCTGGAAACGAAAGGCATTGGCCACCGGTACTTGCCACTTCTGCGCAAAATCCTGCAACACTTGCGCCGACTGCGGACTCCAGCCACTACCACCGGCAATCACCAGCGGGCGCTTCGCCGCACGCAACAGCTCGCCCAGCTGCATCGCCTGTTGCGTATCGCAACCGGGCTGTACCGCCTCGACACGTGGCAGGGCCTGCAAATTGTCGTCGGCCAAAACCTGTGCCAGCATGTCCTCTGGCAAGACCAGCACGACCGGACCGGGTCGGCCGTTCATCGCAGTGGCAAACGCCCGCGCCACGTATTCCGGGATACGACGCGCGTCGTCGATACGCTCCACCCGTTTGGCCATGCCCTTGGTACCGGGCCCAAAGAAGTGGGTAAAGTCGACCTCCTGGAACGCTTCGCGATCGCGCGTGTCGCTGGCCACATCGCCAATGAACAGAACCATCGGCGTGGAGTCCTGAAATGCCGTGTGAACACCGATCGACGCGTTGGTGGCGCCAGGGCCACGGGTCACAAAGCACACGCCCGGGCGTCCGGTGATCTTTCCGTGGGCGTCGGCCATGAAGGCCGCACCGCCCTCCTGGCGGTTGATCACAAATTGAATCTTGTCCGCATGCCGATGGAAACCATCCAGCGCGGCAAGGTAACTTTCGCCTGGTACACCGAAGACATGGGTGACGCCCTGGGCCACTAGGCATTCGACAAGTAGATGACCGGCAATTCTTTGACTCATGCATCGATTCTCGCTGATGTCGTATACGCCGCAGGCATGCGCCATCGCCACGCAACCGATGCGACAATCTGCCCGCCTCAACGCGCGCTTTTCGCGCGGTCTTTCGTTGCTGGCACAGGTATCGAGACACGCCCTCTTCCGACCGCCAAGAGATGACCAAAACCGCCGTGCCGACCTTGCGCCAGATCCCCGCAGGAATCTGGGTGCTGGGCTTCGTCAGCCTGTTGATGGACATCTCGTCCGAGATGATCCACAGCCTGCTGCCGCTGTTCATGGTCACGTCGCTGGGCCTGAGCGTCGTCGCGGTGGGCATCATCGAAGGCCTGGCCGAATCGACGGCGCTGCTGGTCAAGGTTTTCTCAGGTGCGCTGTCCGACTACCTGGGCAAGCGCAAAGGCCTGGCCGTGCTGGGCTATGCGATGGGCGCACTCAGCAAACCGCTGTTCGCGCTGGCGCCTGGAATGGGCCTGATCGTCACCGCGCGCCTGATCGACCGCGTCGGCAAAGGTATCCGCGGCGCGCCGCGCGATGCGCTGGTGGCCGACCTTGCGCCAGCCCACCTGCGTGGCGCGGCCTTCGGGCTGCGTCAGTCGCTCGATACCGTGGGCGCCTTCCTCGGACCCCTGCTGGCCGTGGCGCTGATGCTGCTGTGGGCAAACGACTTTCGCGCCGTGTTCTGGGTGGCCGCCATTCCCGGTGTTCTGGCAGTTGCGCTGTTGATGTTCGGCTTGCGCGAGCCGCAAGGCCGGAGCAAGGCGGCGGTACGCATCAACCCGATCCAGCGCGCGCAGTTGCGCCGGCTCCCGGGCGCCTACTGGTGGGTGGTGGGCATCGGCGCGGTATTCACGCTGGCACGTTTCAGCGAGGCCTTCCTGGTGCTGCGCGCAGAGCAGGTTGGCATCGCTCTGGCGCTGGTACCGCTGGTCATGGTCGCGATGAACCTGGTCTATGCGGCCAGCGCCTACCCTTTTGGTGCGTTGTCCGACCGGCTGTCGCATCACATGTTGCTGGCCCTGGGGTTGCTGATGCTTTTCGCTGCCGACCTGGTCCTGGCCAGCACCAGCGGCATCGGCGGCCTGCTGGCCGGCGTGGCGCTGTGGGGCATGCATATGGGCATGACCCAGGGCCTGCTCGCCACCATGGTCGCCGACACCGCACCGGCCGACCTGCGCGGCACCGCATTCGGATTCTTCAGCCTGGTCAGCGGCATCGCGATGCTGCTGGCCAGCGTGCTGGCCGGGCTGCTGTGGGACACCTGGGGTGCCAACGCCACGTTTCTGGCGGGTGCCGGTTTCTGCGCCATCGCGCTGCTGGTCATTTTTCTGCGGCGCCCCCCACCATTGACACGGGGATGAACTACCGCCACATCACGCTGCGCCAGTTCCGCTACTTCATCGCGGTGGCCGAGAGCGGATCCGTCGCGTCCGCCTCGCGCATGCTGAGCATCGCGCAAAGTGCGCTGACCAAGAGCATGCTGGATCTGGAGTCCGAGCTGGGCAGCGAACTGTTCACCCGCACCTCGCGCGGCATGACGCTGACGCCCCAGGGCCACCGCTTCCTGCGCAGCGCGCGCAAGGTGATTGGCTCAGTGGCCGATGCGCTGCGCCTGCACGCGGTGGAAGCCGAGGCGGGCCTGTCCGGCGTGTTGTCGGTTGGCGTGACAAGCCTGGTGGCGGGCTACTACCTGAGCGAGGTATTCAGCCAGTTCCGGCGCAGTTGCCCGCAGGTCGACGTGTTCGTCACCGAGGACTCGCCGCAGTTCCTGGAGCACCTGCTGATCAACGGCGAACTCGATGTCGCCATCATGGTCAGCAACACCTTGAGCGAGCCCCAGGCCATGGTGGCCGAAACCTTGACACGCAGCCAGTACCGGGTCTGGTTGCCGTCCAACCACGCTCTGACAGCGCAAGAGGAGTTGACATTGGCCGATTGCGCGCGGGAAGACCAGATCGTGCTCGACGCAGACCGCATCGACGAACTGATGGACCGGGTCTGGGCGCGGCACCAGTTGAAACCCCGGGTGATCCTGCGCACAGCATCGCTGGAGGCAGTACGTTCCCTGGTGGGTGCCGGCGCCGGCATCGCGATACAGCCCGACTTCCTTTACCGGCCCTGGACCCTGGACGCCGAGCATGTCGAAGTACGCCGGCTGCGCGACGATGTGCCAACGATCGACATCGGCCTGGTCTGGCGGCGTGGCTCGGGCCTCAAGCCGGCGGCCAGCGAATTCATCGAACTGGCACGCGAGTTGTCGCGCGCGCGGCGCAGCTGAAAACCAGCCCGCCGGTTACCGGGGCGGGCCCGCTACATCTTGACCATGACATGGCGGGCCACGGTGTAATCCTCCAACGCATACATGCTCATGTCCTTGCCGTAGCCGGAGGACTTCATGCCGCCGTGTGGCATTTCGTTGACCAGCATGAAATGGGTGTTGATCCAGGTGCAGCCGTACTGCAGCTTCTTGGCCACCCGCATCGCGCGGCCGACATCCTGCGTCCAGACCGATGAGGCCAGACCGTAGTCGCTGTCGTTGGCCCAGGCGATGGCCTGCTCGGTGTCGCTGAACCGGGTCACGCTGACGACCGGGCCGAATACCTCGCGCTTGACGATCTCGTCCTCCTGACGTGCGCCGGCGACGACCGTTGGCTCGTAGAAGAATCCCGCACCCGGGCGGGCCTTGCCGCCGGCGGTGATCTCCATATGGCCCGTCAGCTGGGCGCGTTCGACAAAGCTGGCAACCCGGTTACGCTGGCGGTCGCTGATCAGCGGACCGATCTCGACATCTTCCTCATCCTGGCCGCCGACCTTGATGGACTTGACCGCGCTGGACAGGTCGGCCACCAGCTTGTCGTAGATCTTGCTGCCGGCATAGACGCGGCAGGCAGCGGTGCAGTCCTGGCCTGCGTTGTAGT
>JBKJRR010000106.1:0-10970 GCA_046594635.1 Burkholderiaceae bacterium | reverse complement strand
TGTAAACGAAGGCGACACTGGTGCCCAGGCCAATCAGTGTCCACATGTTGGGGCTGCGGTTGATCACGGACTGCACGCCGCGCTTGTAGAACGGCAATCCGGCCCACAGCGCAACGGGCAGGGTCAACGCGAACTCGACCCAATTCTGGGTATTTGCGTGGAACAAGGCCAACTGGTGGCCCGCCATTGCAAGCACGGTCACGACCACAGTGAACGGCAAGGTCCACCAGAAGCGGCGCGTGAAATCAACCAGTTCCGGGTTCTCATCATCGTCCAGCGTGGGCATCACCGGCTCGAGCGTCATGCCACATTTGGGGCAACTGCCCGCATGGTCCTGGCGGATCTCCGGGTGCATCGGGCAGGTATAGATCGCACCGGCCCGCGCCGGTACAGGCGCGGTTGGCGCGGCATCTCGATCACCCGAGACGTACTGCTGCGGATCGGCACTGAACTTCGCCTTGCACTTGGCGCTGCAGAAGTAGTACGGATGGCCCTCGTGCAGGCCATGATGCGCGGACCGCGGCGTCACGGACATGCCGCAGACCGGGTCTTTCAACGCGTCTTCTGCCTTCGCCGACTCGTCGTGTTCATGATGACCATGACCCGCGTGCGCCTGTCGGGCTGGCATGTCCATGATTTACTCCTTGCGCATGTTGGGCGATTCAGACTGTTCGCCATGGGCCCGATGCCCGCCGTGACTGCCATGTCCGCCATGGCCATGAAACAGGTGCATCAGAGGGCACGCCAGCAGCAGCAGATAAATCCAGTTGCCCGCGACATGGTCCCAGTGCTCACGCAGCAGATAGAAGCCGCCGACGAGGCCAACCATCAGCAACGCGGTTTTCAGTGGCCGGCTCAGGCCGGGCGACTCGCCTGCAACCGGGTGGTGTTCATGGTGCGTCGTGTTCATAAGAGTTCTCCTTCGTCGTCCATCGGTGCGTCTGTCGTGTTCATCTGAACCAAAGATAGACCTTGACATCGTGGGAATGTCAAGCTCATCCGGACTTAGAGTTCAGGCCTTTGCGCTCGCGTCTCGATCGAGCAACGACTTGCGCGTCTCGTATTCGTCAGGCGTGACCTCGCCGTTGGCCAGGCGCCGTTGTAGCGCTTCGCGCGGTGACTCGCGCGAGCGGCGTCGCTGTTCGCTCGGCCGCCCCCATCCATAAAAGACAAGCAAACTGATCAGCACCACCCAGAAAATCCACCACATGCCGTGCATACCGCCCATGAAGTAGCTACCGTCGTTGAACATCTGTATCTCCTTCAGCCCTGGCCAGGCGTGGTTGTTGGTGCGGCCAGCGAGGCCCTCACCCGCTGCAGCCGTTCGCGCACCTCATGCGCGACCTTGGCCACCTCGGCGTTGCTCGTCATCTGCAACACGGCCACCGGGTCCATGAAGCCGGCCACCAAACGGCCGTCGGACTCTTCCCGGACGACCACGTTGCAGGGAAGCAGAAGGCCGATGTCAGGTTCGGCCGCCAGCGCTCGGTGCGCAAGCGGTGGATTGCAGGCGCCCAGGATGATGTAGGGCCGACCGTCGACGCCGAGTTTGGTCTTCATCGTGGCCTGCACGTCGATTTCGGTCAGCACGCCGAAACCCTCGGTCTTCAGCGCCTCGGTGACCCGGGCGACGGCGACGCCGAAGTCCGTGCCTTCAATCGCGCAGTGAAAACCGTAGGCTGCCGCTGCCGGCACGGTCGATAGATTGGAAGCGCGGTTCATGATGCTTCCCTCACTTCGCCGCCGGCGCTGGTGACATCCGGTCCATCATCATCTGCATCATGGACTGCATCATGTCCATGCGCTGCTCCATCATGCCCTGGCGGGCAGACATGTCGCCCGGCTTGCCACCCATGGCTCCCGGCCCCATGCGTCCCATCATGCCCATGCCGCTTTGCATCACCTTCATATGCTCGGCCATCAGCGCATTGCGCTCCTCCGTCGTCTTGGCGGCCATCATCTTGTCGTGCATGGCCTGCATCGCCTTCATCTGGTCGGCGGAGCCCGGCATCGCCCCCATGCTTCCCATCCCCATCCCCTTTCCCATTCCCGGGGTGGTGGGGGTGGCCTGCGCAACCAGAACGGTCGCCGTGGCAGCGGGGTGATGGCTGTCGTGCTGCGCGTCACTGGCGGCCCAGGCGGGTACGGCCATCGTGGTGGCGGCAACAGCGGAAAAGATCGAGATTGTGCGAAAGAAGTTCATTTGAAGTCCCTGGTAGTTGAATTGGAAAGTGCAGGAAACTCGTTCCATACGCGCCTTGAGTCAAGTGCGCACAAGGTCGAGATCCGAGCCAGCGCTGCGTACCTCGTGGTACAGAGTCAAGTCGAATCGAGGCGCCGACGAAAACCACACGCAGCGCGAGGCTCCGGGGTCGTCAGCGGATAGTGGCTATAGCGCCAGCCGTACGTAGCGGGTCCGCAGCGGCAGACCTGTTCGCGCGAGGGGCTCGATGCGAACAGGTTGGCGCGCATCCAGCACGGCGAGCGACTCCGGCCAAACCATCGCGAAAGATGGCAGCTTGGTCATGTCGGGCAGTTCCATGCCCGGCTGCCACTTGATCAGGCTCTGCGATGCGTCGTCGCACACCTTCAGACAAGGCGCCTCACCCGGGGACTGGACCTGCGCGTGGCCGGCCAGAACACCAATATGGCCCGGCGACACGGCAGGCAGTCCTGCGGTGGCGACAACCGATGGCTCAAGATGCGTGCTGCGATCTTGCAACAGACATGCGTTCGCCCACGCTGTGCCCAACGCAAGCACCCAGAACACCAGCATCGCTTGTCCGATGCGGCGCGTGAGTCGGGGGTTGTTGAATAGTGTCATGGCGATGCGATGCGTCTGGCCCATGGTAGGGCTCCGGCCCTACCGCAGCTTGATCTGCGTCAAACCGGAGTGCAAGACGCTGAAGCCCGCAAAACGACCATGGACAAAGCCCGGGTATCTCGATGCTCCAGATTGCCGCTCAGATGGGCATGCAGGGCCATCAAACGCGATCGGGTCGCGAAGTGAAGATCATGGCGCGACCCGGCGGCAGGCGCGCGGGCAAGAATCTCGTCGCCGCAAGCGGGCGGACACAGCGGGTCTTCGCCGCCCGTGAGCACCAGCACGGGCATGCGCATTGGCTCAGCCTCACCCAGCAAACCCGGACTGTCGTGAACTGTCCTTAACTGTCAGTATTGACGGTCAGGGCATTTTCACGTATTCTGTATACAGAGTACAAATACAACGCGAGATTCCTTGACCGCCAGACTCATCAAACTCGTTGCTGCACCCGACCTCGTCGAGCAGGTCTATACCCGTTTGTTCGACGCGATCAGCGAGGGCTCGCTGGCGCCGGGGCAGCGTATTACGCAGGAAGACATCGCCTCGCAACTGGCGGTGTCGCGCCAGCCGGTGCTGCAGGCGCTGCGTTTGCTCAAGAAGGATGGTTTCGTGCTCGATGCACCGGGGCGCGGCGTGCTGGTCGCGCCACTGGACGCTGCATGGATCGCCAAGCTCTACCAGGTGCGCGGTGCGCTCGACGCACTGGCGGCGCGATTGGCGGCCCACACGCGCTACCAGATGGACCCCAAGCTGATCGCCCAGGGCCGCAAGGCGGCAAAAGGCCACAACGTCAAGGCGATGATCGATGCCGATCTCGCGTTCCATGACGCCATTTATACGGCTTCGCAGAATCCCCTGATTGCGCAAAGCGCGCAACAGCACTGGCGCCATCTGCGCCGAGTCATGGGTGCGGTATTGCATTCATCGCAGCAGCGCGAGGCCTTGTGGGATGAACACCAACGCATCGCCGATGCCATCGCGCGGGGCGACGGCGAACACGCGGCGCGGCTGATCGCCGATCACGCCGAAAGCGCCAGCACCAATATGAGCAACCTGTTGACCGACGTACTGGCCAACACACAAGGAGAAACCCGATGAAATTGACACCTGAACAATTGCAGCAATTTGAGCGCGATGGCTACCTGTTTTTTCCCGGGCTGTTCAAGCCCGAAGAAATCGACACCTTGAACGCCGCTGTGCCCGACTTGTACAGCCGGCGCGACGCCTACAACGTGCGCGAGAAAGGCAAGGACGCAGTGCGCACGAATTTTGCAGCGCACCTCGTCAGCGAACCATTTGCACGGCTCGCACGGCATCCGCGCATGGTCGAACCGGTGCAAGAACTGTTCGGCGAAAAGCTGTACATGCACCAGTTCAAGATCAACGGCAAGATGGCGTTCGAGGGCGACGTCTGGCAATGGCATCAGGACTACGGAACCTGGCTGAACGACGACATGATGCCGACCGAACGCGCGATGAACGTCGCCATTTTTCTGGACGACGTCAACGACTTCAACGGACCGCTGATGTTCATTCCCGGCAGCCACAGGAAAGGTGTCGTCAACGCCAGGCATGACTTGACGACCACCAGCTACCCCTTGTGGACGGTCGATAACGCGTTGATCCGCGAGCTGGTTGAGCGCGCCGGCGGCAAGAACGGCGGCATCGTCTCGCCCAAAGGCCCGGCCGGCTCGATGATCCTTTTTCACAGCTGCCTGGTGCACGCGTCTAGCAGCAACCTCTCGCCGTGGAATCGCGTCAGCGTCTACCTGAGCCTGTGCGCAGTGAGCAACCATATCCGGCGCCACAAACGTCCGGAATACATCGCCCACCGCGATTTCACGCCCATCGACTGCCTGCCAGACGACTGCCTGCGCAAGGACTACCCGGTCGCCGTGCCGTGGAAGAACGGCATGCCAGCCAGCGCGCTGCAGACTTCATCAGTACCGTTCGCCGATATGAAGGAGGCGGCGTGAACGCCGACTGGCGGCTCCCGCGCCGCTCGACCCCGCAGACCGCAGGACGGAGGGAATTCCAATGAGCCTTTTTGCGCAACTTCAGCGTCGCGCGGCCGAGGGCAAGCCAATCCGCATCGGGTTGATAGGCGCCGGCAAGTTCGGCTCCATGTACCTGGCCCAGATTCCCCGCACACCGGGTGTGCATCTGGTAGGCATCGCCGACCTGTCACCAGATACGGCGCGAACCAATCTCGCACGTGTGGGCTGGGACACGAACCGCACGCAGGCCAGGACACTGGACGATGCACTCAAGACCGGTGGAACACATATCGCCGACGACTGGCAGGCTCTTGTGCGGCATCCGGCGGTTGACGTCATCGTCGAATGCACCGGCCACCCGATTGCCGCGGTGGATCACTGCCTGGAGGCGTTTGCGCATGGCAAACATGTCGTCAACGTGACGGTCGAGGCCGACGCTTTCTGCGG
Organism: Burkholderiaceae bacterium; assembly: GCA_046594635.1. Taxonomy (GTDB): domain Bacteria; phylum Pseudomonadota; class Gammaproteobacteria; order Burkholderiales; family Burkholderiaceae_C; genus CAISIP01. The sequence goes on along the minus strand of JBKJRR010000106.1, from coordinate 5,702 downwards.
GCCCTTGCTGGCACGCAAGGCCCAGGAGGCGAACGTGGTGTACTCGCTGGCTTTCGGCGACCAGCCAGCGCTGATCTGCGATCTGGTGGATTGGGCCCGCACCTGCGGGTTTCCGGTGGTGGCCGCCGGTCGCGGCCACAAGTGGCTGCCACATTTCTGCGAATCCACGCCCGAGACGGTCTGGGCCAACTACGGCTTGAGCCCCGAACAGGCAACACGCGGCGGGCTCAACCCCAAGATGTTCAACAGTTTCCTGGATGGCTCCAAGCCGGCCATCGAATGCACGGCCGTTGCCAATGCCACCGGCCTGACGGTACCGTCCAACGGGCTGTTGTACCCGCCAGCGAGCGTCGAAGACATTCCCTTCGTCACACGCCCCATCGCCGAAGGTGGTGTGCTCGAGCACAAGGGCATGGTCGAGGTGATTTCCTCGCTGGAGGCCAACGGCCGTGCGATTCCCTATGACATCCGCATGGGCGTCTGGGTCACGGTCGAGGCGGAGACCGACTACATCAAGAATTGCTTTGAGGAGTACAACGCACATACTGATCCGAGCGGGCGCTATTTCACGCTGTACAAGCGTTGGCATCTGATCGGCCTGGAGGTCGGCATGTCCGTCGCATCGGTCGCATTGCGCGGCGAGGCGACCGGTGTGGCGACATGCTGGAACGCGGATGTCGTTGCGACGGCCAAGCGCGACCTGGCGCCGGGCGAACTGCTTGACGGTGAGGGCGGCTACACCGTCTGGGGCAAGTTGCTGCCGGCCGAGGCCTCAGTCCGCGCCGGCGGATTGCCGCTGGGATTGGCCCACGACGTCAAGGTTGTGCGCCCGGTGAAGAAGGGCCAGAGTTTGAGCTGGGCCGATGTGGCAATGGATACGTCAACACACGCCTACAAGATCCGCAAGCAACTCGAAGCCCTGGCTGTCGAGCCGTTGCGCAAGGCAGCCTGAAGGGACCAGGGTGGGTTAGCGCGCCGCGGCTTTGGGCGCTGATGCCTTGGGCCTGGTCTTCGGGGGGCTTTTCGGCGCTGCCCGTTTTCGCGCGGCTTTCCTGGCAGGCGATGGTGGTGCCACCGATGCCAACTGTGCCACACCCACAGCGGCCTCAAGCTCGGCCAGCGCATCAGCCGAATACACGGCCAGCCTTTGCGTCCTGGGCACGGAGGTGTGGCAGGCGGTGAAGCCGAAGTTCAAGTAGCCGGCGTAGCTCTCGCAGGTGATGTTCAGCGCCTGGCCGTGGGTGACGATCGACGCCGGGTAGATCGCCAGCAACTCGGCGCCGCGAAAGTACAACGGCTTGTCAGGGCCCGGCACGTTGGAGATGGTGATGTTGAACATCGGCGGCGTGCGTCCGCCCATGCCGGTGAGCAAGGTGATGATGGTGGGCGCCATCAACAGCATGGTGTATTGCTGCATGGCCTCGCGTGGCAGGCTTTGCACATGGGCCTTGGCAAACTGCACCGAGGCCTTGATCACCTTGAGCCGCTCAGCGGTGTCGTCGATGTCGGTGCCCAGGCTGGCGACGATGAAGCTGATCGCGTTGCCGGTGCCTTCGTCGTCCTTGGGCCGCACCGACACCGGAATGCCCACCGTCAAGGTCTTGTCGGGCAACTGGCCGGTTTCCTGCAAGAAGCGCCGCAGGGCGCCTGAGCAGATCGCCAGCACCACGTCGTTGAGCGTGCAGCCAGCCGCCGCGGCCAGCGCGCGCAGCCTGGCCATCTCGAACTGCTGGGTGGCAAAACGGCGCTTTTCGCGAACGCGGCCGTTCAGTGAGGCGCGTGGCGCGTCAAAGGGCACCATCAGACCATCGCGCGGGTCACCGATGCGCTTGATGATCTTGCCGAACGCGGCCACCAGTTGCGGCAGCGATTTGGCCTGCACGCTCAAACCCTCGATCGCCGCCGCTGTCGCGTTGGCCACCGTGGGCGGCGCCACACGCCGCCGCGTCCTGGCTTCGGCCGACTCGCCGTTGGCCCAGAACGGCGGCAGGTCCAGACTCTTGTTCGGGTCGGTAGCCATCGCCCGCTGCAGCAAATTCATGCCGCTCACGCCGTCGATCAGTGAGTGGTGCATTTTGATGAACAGCGCAAAGCGATTGCCCGACAGACCTTCGATGATGTTGCATTCCCACGGCGGGCGCGCCAGGTCGAGTGGCGCGCTGTGCAGCCGGCCTACCAGCTCACCGAGCTCGCGCTCGCCGCCCGGCCAGGGCAAAGCGGCATGGCGCACGTGGTACTCGAGATCGATGTCGTCATCTTCAACCCAGGACGGCATCGGGTTGAAATTGAAAGCGGTCTTGAGCCGCCGGTTCCACGGCGCCGTGAACTGCCGATGGCCCCTGAAATCAGCCATCATCTGGCGCAGAAAATCATGCGGCGCATCGGCCGGAAGCCTGAATTGAAGCAAGCCACCGACATGGTTGGGCGTGGCGCGTGACTCAGTCACGATCCACGAGGTGTCCAGCGGGTTCAGGCGTGTGGTTTTCATGGGTGGCGGCTTCCAGGTTCAGTGCAGACAGGATGGGCGTGTGGTCAAGCCTCGTGCCAGACCACTTTTTTGCGCTGCTTGGCCCAAGTCTGGAAGTAGTCGGCGTATTGGCTTTTAGTCAGGTTGCGCTTGATCTTGAGTGCGGCCCGGGAACTGCGCGGGCCGGCGCGATTTGAGAAGACACCGCCCATGCGTTGGCCAGCCCTGCAAGATTCAGCTGTCGATAGGTGCGACGTTGACGGGCTAGGCTCCGGTCTCTTTTGCCTTTGCCTTGCGGCCGGCCGGCTTGCGTGCCTTGGTCTTGGCTGCCGTGGTCTTGGCTGCCGTGGTTTTGGCTGCTGTGGTCTTGGCTGCTGTGGGTTTGGCTTTTGCGGTCTTGCGTGCAACAGGCTTGGTTGCGGCTTTGGCGGCGCGCTTCCTGGCCGGCACGGCAACTGCAGCGGCTGTTTCGGTCTGCTTGGAAACCTGGATTGCCTTGACTTTCCTGACGGCCCTGGTTGCCTTGGCCGGCGAGATATCGGGCGTCACATTCCAGGTGCGCCGCGCCTTCTGGGCCAGCGCCACGACCTTGGCAATGTCGTCGTCGCTGTACACACCTTTGACGCCCGAGATTGCGGCCAGTTTCATGCCATGGCGGATGCCCAGCTTGTAGATCTCCTTGACCTTTTCCCACTCGGTGTCGCGGCCGATGGTGAACACCTCGAACCGGCCTTCGAGCGCGAGCACGATGGTCTCGGCCAGGCAGGCGTAGATCACGTTGTTGGGCAGACCAATCGACTTCATGCCGCGCACCTTGGTGGGCAGCTCGATCTCACCCGACTCGATCACGAGCACATCGGGCCGCTTGGCCACCTCTTCGGGCGGCAGGTCAAGCGGGCGCGCCACATCAGTGATCACGCAACCGGGCTTGACCTTGGTGATGTCCAGAATCTTCTTGCCCGCGCCCGAGGTGGACGTGACGATCATGTCCATCTCGTGCAACAACTCGTCGTAGTTGATCGAGCAGGTGATCTTGGCGTCGGGCGTGTCCAGCAGCATCGAGGCCTTGAGCTCCTCGAGCTTTTTCATGTCGCGCCCGGCGATCACGACCTCTTCAAACGCCATGGCCATCAGCCTGGCACTGACCGAGCCAATCGAGCCGGTGGCGCCAATCACCATCGTCTTGGCCTGCGTACGTTTGCCGTTGACGCCCTGCTTGACCAGGCCCATGCGCTTCATCGCATCGGCCGCGGCCCACAGTGCACCCGAGGCTGAGTAGCTGTTGCCGGTGGTCACCGGAATGCGCGCACGACGCGCCACGGTGATACCGGCGTCGCCCACCACCTTGGTGAATGCACCCAGGCCCATGATCTGCGCGCCCATCTGCTCGGCCATCTTGGCTGCCTGCAGCAAACGCCGGTAGGTGAATTCGGGGCTTCGCGCCAGCATCTCTTTGGGTGTGCCGCCCACCGAGATCAGCCAGCCTTCGGCCTCGGCACCGCTGGGAGAAACAATGTTCTCCATCTTGCAATACACCATCGGCGGCATGTGCGCGGCCAGGCTCTCGACCTGGTCCATCACGAACTTGGGTGTGGCCTTGGGGATAGGGAAGCCCTTCTTGATGTACTCCTGGCTCAAGGGATGGATCACAAACGCAAAGCGCCGGATGTTTCGGAAATGGCCCGTGGGGTGCAGCAGCCGCGGCGTGATGTCCAACTCGTCCAGGATCTCCTGGTAGTCGTCGTCCGACATCGCTTCGCCAGGCTTGCCCACCGCGGCCAGGATCATCGCCTCGATCACGTTGACGCCAACCACGCGCTCGAACAGCTGTGGTGACACGTCAATCACGAGGTTGACCTTGCAGCGCTTGAAAAACGCCTCGCGCTCGTCATCCACCGCCGACGTGATCACGGTCTTGCCAGCCAGATTGGCTTCGCTGCCGACTTCTTTGAGCTCGGCGAAGGTGCCCACGATGACCTGTGCCTTGCCCACTGCAGCTGCGATGCGCTTGCCCTTGAACCCGGGCAGCATCGACTCGAGAAATTCACCCGGCCGACCCGACAACGCCAGCTTGCTGCCCTTGGCGTAGAGCTCGAGCTGGGTCAGCGAGCCCAGCAGTGCCGGCGCGCCGGTTTGCGCCATTGCGTCGGCAAAACTGATGTTGGGCGTGTAGTCGGACAAGGCCATGGCCATGTCGTAATTGCGCATGCCCGACAAAAACAACACCAGATTGTTGTTGAAATAGTGTCCCAGATGGCTTTGCACATAACGCACCGCGCGCACCTGCAGCAGCCTGCGCAGCGTGGCACCCGTGGTGGCTGGCACGCGGGTAACCACATTGAGCAGGCGCTTGGTTTCCTTGTTGACCACGGTGCTCTGGCCCACATGCCAGTGGTCGCCAATCTCGCCCAGGCCGATCGCGTCGGCCGTGGTCTGCTGGCGACGCATCAGCTCCCATGCCTTGCCCGTGTCGTTGTCGGCCCCCATGCGTTTGACCTGAAAACGCTGGCCCAGAAAGTCGGTTTCGAAGCTGAAGTCCTGGGATGAAGCACCCAGCGACACCGTGACTACTTTTTTCATGCTCTTGTCTTCCTCGATTTTGTTCATGCGCCGGATTTGGCCTTGGCCGCGGCTTTTGCGTTCGTGCGGCGCGGCTTGCCGACCGCTGGCGCAGCAGCGTCTGCCTTGATAGTGCGTTTGCGCACTGGTTTGGCCTTGGCGCGGGCAACTTCGCCGCCGTCGACGCCACCCTTGGCAACCTTGGCAGCCTTGGATGGCGCCGGCGGCAGCACTTTGCGAATCATCGCCTCGCATTGGGCCAGTGTCATGTAACGCGGTACCGGGTAACCCGTATGGGCCTCATGGCAAGCGGCCCTGGCCAGTGCGGGCACATCGGCGTCTTGCAGTGCTTGCAGGTGGGTGGGGATGTTCAGGTCGCGATTGAGCTGGGTCACGCCATCGAGAAACTTGTCGGCCAGCGCCGCGTCGGATTCACCCTCTTCACCCAGGCGCGCCCGCACCGCAAGCTGGGCCAGACGATGGGTCACCACAGGCGCTGAAAACGCCAGCACATGTGGCAGCATGATGGCGTTGGCCAGACCATGTGGGGTGTGATACCTGCCGCCAAACTGGTGCGCAATGGCATGCACATAACCCACATTGGCCCGGGTGAACGCGATGCCGGCGTAGGTAGAAGCAAGCGACATCTTTTCGCGCGCCTGCAGGTTGCCGCCAT
>JBKJRR010000032.1:0-19691 GCA_046594635.1 Burkholderiaceae bacterium | reverse complement strand
GTCGGGGTTGCCCGCGACTTTTTCCGCAAGCAATTCGGCCACTGCGGGGCTGATGTACTTGCGTCCACGAAAAACCGTATGGATGGCGTTGACGATCTCCTTCGGATCGCAATCCTTGTTGACATAGCCGTTTGCACCTTGTCGTAGCATGGTGGGCGCGTAATGGTGCTCGGGAAATCCACTGAGAATCACGATCGGCAAATCGGGGAAACGCACCCGTATGGATTTGAGTGCCTCGACCCCCCCTTGGTCAGGCATCGAAATGTCAAGCAACATCACATCCACGTCGCCCATTTGCGCCAGTGCCAAAGCCTCGCGTCCATTGTTCGCCTCGCCAGTGACGCGCAAATCCACATGCTCAGCGAGGTAGTGGCGCAAGCCTTGCCTCACGATCGCGTGGTCATCAACAATGCCGATTCTGATCATCTCGTCAGTCTAGGCATGCGTCTGGCCTTCCCTAGTCGGTGCAAGGCGCGAAGCAAGATCGGAATAGTCCTACAAACTGCTTGGTCGGAACCAAAGTGTCATCGTTGCGATGCGCTGGGCACAACCTGCGCCGTGTCCGCACTGTCCGACACAACATTGGGCGTCGCACCGATAGTCACTGAACTTTGCTTTTGGTAACTTGATCCTGTCGATCCAGACCATCCGGCGGCTCCTGGCATCACCAACCCTACCAAGGCAGAAATTCATGCAGAAACCCTCTAAATCCAGCCGTGACCACCAAGTGAAAACAGGCGCAGGCCAAACGGGTGGTGTTAAGGAATTATGCCACTGCAGATATTCGACGGCGCTGCGCGGACTTGGGTGCAGACCGCGTGTTTGACAAATCGGGCGAGATCGAGGACCTGATAGATTATTGCGTTCGCCTCTCGGACGGCACGGTGACCGCCCCGGGAACCATTCGCTGACGCCCCTGACGCGCGCTCAGACCAGAGGACGCGCGGGCGGGCGTCCATCACCGTACAGATCAGCGAGTTGGGCCAGCGCCTTGGGGTCGATCAAGTAGAGTCGCCCATCGGCAATGCGGAACAAGTCACGTCGCTGCAGCTTGCGCAAGGTCTTGTTGGTGTGTGCCAACGACATGCCCATGGCGTCTGCCAGGTGTTGCTGGGTCGGCGGAAACACGACACCACGCCCTGGTTCTTCGGCGTGGCCGCCCAATGCGGCAGCGCGCTTGTAAAGCAGGATCAACGCGGTGGCAATACGTTCCTCGGCGCTGCGCCGGCCTATGGACAGCAGGTTGTCATCGACAAGTGACTCCTCATGTGCCGTAAGCCAAGTGACGTTGAACCCCATTGTCGGCTGGTTGCGATGCAATTCCCACAAGGCATCTTGATCGAACACGCATAGCCGGGCGGCAGTCAGCATCACAACGCCGTGGGCGGCCTGGCCACCCATTTTTTGTTGCACGCCGATGAAATCACCGGCAAGCAGAAAGTTCAGGATTTGCCGCCGACCGTCACTCAGGGTCTTGAACCGGTAGGCCCAGCCCTCTAGCAGGGTGAACAAGCGGGTGTCTTTCTGACCCTCATGAATCAGCGTGTCGCCTTCCTCCAGTGCCATTTCACGGCGCTTGAGAAACTGCACCAGCGCCAGTTCGTCCTTGGTGTGCGGCAGAAACAACGCAATTGGGCGTAACGGGCAGCTGATACACGGAGTCGCGGCGCTCATCGGGAGTCCTTCCTGTCTGCCATTCACACGACCGGCCCAGCGCGGCCTGGTCACACCGGTCAGGAGGTATCACATCATACAAGGCTGCACTATGTGAAATCACATCTTTCTGATTCGCAAAGGGGTCTATCGTCACCCACCCCATGCATCAACACCCACGTGCGCACAGCCTCGGTAACACTATCGAACACTCCACTCGCTCCGACGGGCGGCGTGTTTGGCGCCACGCCGCTCAGACCACAAACGCGAGCTCCGATCCGAAGCTGAATTTGCCAACCAAGAGCAAGGCTCAGGAGGCTTCGCATGTTTAAGAGAATCATTGAGCCCGTCGCGCGAACACGCTTCGTATGGCCACTCGTGTTGGCTTTTGCAATTGCGGGTGTGGCTATCACGGAGACCACATACCGAAGTTCGAAAGCCACCATGGACGGGGCTATCGCGTTGACCGATGCCCGGATCAAATCAGCGGAACTGCTGCAGTCGCTGTCCGATCATGAGATCGCGACCCACACTTACCTTCTCTCCGGCGGCTTGTCGGAGGCTGAACGGCAAAAGGCAACCGGGCAGAAAGTGCGCCGCATCCTGCAGGAGGCTTTCGACCTGATTCAGCGGCTCGACGCGGCGGGTACGATGTCGGTAGAGGCGATGCGCGCGCCCATAGTCAGGCAGATGGAACGTTTAGACGCATGGCAACAACTGGCTGCTACCGGGCAGCAGGCGGAGGCCAGGCGCCAATCGGCGGGGTTCGCTACCCTGCGCGAACGCATGGAAATGCGCGACGCATTCGATCACGCGCTACAGCGCACTGCCTCCATGCAACAGACGGCCCGCCTGTCCTTATACGACGCGTTGATGCGCAGTCGGCTCGCGATCTATACGCTCATGGGTTTGACATTGCTTGCCATGATGCTGTTCGTACGCGGCCTGCGCCAAACGGATCGCGACAAGGAAGAGGAAAAGGCCCGTTTGGCCGCCCTGGTCGCTGAGCGCACAGCTAAGCTGCGAGAGCTGGCCGATCATCTGGTGACGGCGCGGGAAGACGAACGCGCGCGCCTGGCGCGTGAGCTGCATGATGAAATGGGTGGCCTGTTTACGGCAATGAAACTCGAATTCTCTCGCTTGCGCCGCATCACGCCGATGCCGGAAGCGGCCAGCGAGCGTCTGGCTGCTGTCGACGCACGGCTCAGCGAAGGCATTGCGCTGAAGCGACGCATCATCGAGAACCTGCGGCCGTCTTCACTCGACCAGCTCGGCCTGGCACCCGCACTGGAGTTGTTATGCAACGATGTCGCCGCCACTCTTGGTGTGCCGGTGCACGCACAGGTGGAACCGGTGCGGGTGGCTGCGGATGTCGAATTGACGATCTTTCGCCTGGTTCAGGAGTCACTTACGAATATCAGCAAGTACGCCGACTGCAGCGAAGCGACCGTCTCGGTTCGCACTGCCGATGCCGGACGGGTCGAAGTGGCAATTGTCGATAACGGCCGCGGCTTCGATGCGTCATCGGTGGAAGTTGGCCGACACGGACTGCTGGGCATGCGCTTTCGCGTTGAGTCACATGCCGGGGCCTTGACGATTCGCAGCGCCCCCGGGACCGGGACTGTCGTGACGGCCCTGTTGCCGGTGGAACCGCAAACCCGCCACGAGACTGTGCGCGCCACGACCTGGAGGTTCGTCCAGCCCTCATGAAGCAGTGATGATGCAGTGATGATGCAGTGATGATGCAGTTACCATCATCAGCCTATCGTTCGAGAACCCGCATCAATCCGGTGCATCAAGAACCTGTCCTCCATGACCGACGCCGCCGTCACTCCCCACCCTGGTGTATGGCGCGCCGACGCGGTGCGATACAGGATTTTGTGGCGCCTCGTTCCGTCAGCAACCCACAAGCTGGCAGGTTCCATGCAGCCGGTAAGCATGCTTGCGGGGATATTTTCACGACACCTGCAGCGCCCGAATCTCGACATCCCTGCCCTGTCCAGGCAGGTCGCTGATATGCAGCACGCATGCAAGGCTGCAGTGGCCGTTCGTACCGACGTGATGAGCTGGTTTCAACCATCAGAGACGGAAACGGCGTCTATCGCCGATGAGGCGTCACAATGCACCTGGTTGCTCAGCGCTGAGTTCGCCATTCGTGGCAGCTCAGTAGACAACCAGATCGCCGTCGCCCCTGGCCTCGCCTCGCAATCCTGCTTACGCACAATGTTCATGGCTACGCTGTTTGCCATTCTGGACAACGCCAAGAGTCCGGTGGCAGTGCAGTTGCGTGCGTTACCTCAAGGGAACAACAGCCCTCTCATCGTAGCGTCATGGATCCCACTTGCAACCTCCGACCTCTCGCCGTTTGCCAGCAGCGAAAATACGATCGGTTGGGACGACTTGCAGGCCGTTGCCGAACAGTCAGGCGTGGGACTTCAGCGAACAGACGCGCAGATCGACTTACGCTTCACATTGGCCTCTTAGGGCCTGCGATGCCGTCGACGGCGCAGCGAGACCTCAAAGCGTCGCCACAGGTGGCTTGACCGTGGGCGGCTCCCTCACGGGAACAGGATTCTCAGAGGGTGGGGACTCGATAGGATGCGCCGGCGGCTCAGGCGTGACCGGGTTTGGTGGCATCTCCTGTGGAATGGTGGGAGGGTCGGACTGTGCCACTTGCGCCTGGCCCATGGCGGATGGCGCAGGACGCGTAGTGACAGTGGCGTGAACTGTGGTCAGCATGATTTTCTCCCTTGGTTTCATTGGTGTTGTGCTGCTTTGTTCAGACAATGGTCTGGCACCAACAACGACCATCAAGTCGGGTCAGCCGCAAGGCTGCAGCGTACCAATGGTCTCCCATGGCCCCCGTGATGGCTGTCGGACAACGGAGCGTCGCCGCATAGGTTTGTGGCGCCTCATCATTGCCGCGCCTATTCGACCGGACAATGTTGGACAAACGGTCGACCATGCTGAGAACCATCCACGCTAGCACTGCAAGGATACTGGCAGTCGAAGCGCGCCCCAAACCACAGGCCACACCAATCGCCGCCGTCATCCATACACTGGCAGCCGTCGTCAACCCAATCACCTCTTCGTCGTTCCTGTGTGTGATGATGGTGCCCGCACCTAGAAAGCCGATACCAGCGATCACCCCCTGGATCACACGACTTTGATCAGCAATCGGTATGCCGGCAAAAAGCGGTGCGATAACGAATGCGACGCTGCCCATGGCAACCAACATGTGGGTGCGCAACCCGGCCGCCTTGCCGTAGCGCTCGCGGTTGACCCCGAGCAAGGCGCCTAGCAAGGCCACCAGCAAAATCCGCACCGTGACCCGCGTCGCCTCGGGTGCGGCATGTCATCATCCAACGCATCGTGATTCGCCCGAGTCGTGGTATCTCATGCAGCTGGCGCGCGCTGCGGCCAGAACCTTCAATGGTTGGTGACCGAGTTCGTCCAGGGGAACCTGATGATCAACCTCGACATTCGGACGCACAAACCAGCTTGCAACTTGCCAACCGTCCAGAAATGGACACAGCACCTGAACAATCTCGCCGATCAACGGGCTAGGGCGACCTGCCTCCCGATCAAACTGAAACCACGGGAACCAGGTTTGATCTTGCCAGTCGAAGCTGATCATCTGGCGCTCAACCATCCAGCGCGCCAAATGTTCGATGCTGAGCATGTTCCTGCTACGCATCGAGGCCAGCACTTCGTGCGTTCGCGCAAGTCCACCGCTGTCGCGGTATGCCGCCAGCAGTTCAAGAAACTCCAGATTCCTGTTCTGCAAGACGGCGTGTCCATGATGTGCGCGAAGGTCGAGCGTACCTGCCGGGCGCGATATCGGGTCTTGAATTGAAGACAGTGAGATCATCTGGCCCATAAAAACCTCCCTCAGCGAATCCTTGACTGAAATATCAAGGATTCAGAAACACGTGAGCCGCCGTACAACCAGGTATACGTGCGGCCCGCTGGGATAGCAACAGCGGCGAGTGCTGCGCCGCGTCTATCAGCCCCGCCTTACTTTCTCTTCGAAGTAGCCTTGTCGGTTGCGTCAGACTGCCACATGTTGGCTGCCACATCGACCTTCTTGCCTTTGCCGGCATCATCCAGATCGATCTGGATTTCGTAGCTGTCGGTCCCTTTTACAACTTCCATCTCGACATAGTTCTTTTCCTTATCGTTTGTCGAGGTGACCTCATAGCCCATCTTCTTGAGCTCTGCCTTGTAGGCGGCCACGTCTTTGCCAGTGCCCAGCGCTTTCTCCAGCTTGTCTTTTTCGCTGGTCCAGTCTTTGGAATAGGCCCGATCGCTGTATTTGTCACCATTCGGCAAAACCTTGGTCGCGGCTACAGCCTTGCCGCTGCGAATAGCGGCCTTGGTCGCATCTGCACGCCACAAGTTGCGGTCGACGTCGACCTTGGAACCCATCTTTGTGGTCTTGTCCAGGTCGATCTGCACTTCGTATGAATCCTTACCCTTCACAATCTCAAACTCGAGATAGTCGGGTTTATCGGCATTCATCGCAGTGATCGTGAACCCGGCGTCGGCAATCGCCTTCATGTAGTCGCCTTTGCCGGCACCTGTCTTGAGTTTCGCTTCAAGCATTTCTTTTTCGCTGCTCCAGCTTTTCATCCGACCGCGGTCGCTGTAATCCAGGTTCTTGTCCATCGGCGCGACTGTCTTGTCGGTCATGACCGGCGCCTTCTTCTCCTGGGCTTGTGCAATTGACACGTTCAATGCCAAGGCGGCAACCGCAGCAGCGGCCATTGCAGTCAGTGATGTTGATTTCTTCATGATTAGCTCCCTTTGTGATAGTAAACAGGACCGTTGCGTCAGAAGTCTGAATCCGTGTGTTTTCACGTCATCCGATATGTACACCAGCCAAACTCCATGATCGCGACTCACCAATGTGAGTCAGTCGGCGCGCGCGATGATTTGTCGTCGGACGCGTCCTACCAGTCTGCAAACTGTGGGGTGCAGCGCGAGTTCATGTGTTCGACCTTGTAGGAATCTGCTCACCGCCGAACCCGCCCAAGGCCTCTGGCTCGGAACGTGCGCGCGGATTAACCTCGAAGATGCCTTCAGTCAAAAGTTGTTACAGCGCTCAATCACTGCGGAGAATTCAAATGAACGACGACCGGGTCAGGGGCAAGCGCGTTGTTGCCGCCTCCCTTTTGTCATGAACCTCTTTCACTGCAGCCACTGCGGGGATCGCGTCTTCTTTGAAAACACGCGCTGTGAGACCTGCGGCTCGAATCTGGGTTTCGTCCCCGATGAAAGGCAAATGGTCGCCTTCGCCGCCGACGAATCATGGACCCGCCTCGGTCTGCAAGGCGCGGCACAGCGCCAATGCTCAAACTATGCCGTAGAGGGAGTGTGCAACTGGATGCTCGAAGCATCCGATGCTGCGCCGTTATGCGTTTCGTGCCGAACCACGGACATCATCCCCGCACTGGGCAAGCCCGAGAACAGGACCTACTGGTTCTTGCTCGAACAGGCCAAACGCAGGCTTTTCTATACCTTGATGGGGCTGCACTTGCCGGCGCCGGACAAGCACACAGACCCTGTTCACGGTGTCTCATTTCAGTTCCTGGAACAGGTCAGTGCGCAGCAGCGCGTACTCACCGGCCATGACCAGGGCGTGATCACGCTGAATATCGCCGAAGCCGACGATGCCACGCGGGAAAAAATTCGGTCTCACATGCTGGAGCCGTTTCGCTCGCTGGTTGGGCATTTTCGGCATGAATCGGGTCACTACTACTGGGATCGGATAATCAAAAGCTCGGGCTGGATCGACGAGTTCCGGCAGACTTTCGGAGACGAACGTGCAGACTACGATCAGGCACTGAGCCACTATTACGCTACTGCGTCAGTGAACTGGCAACTCAACTTCATCAGCGCTTATGCCAGTTCGCACCCTTGGGAGGACTGGAGCGAATGCTGGGCCCACTACCTGCATATGGTCGATGGGCTGGAAACGGCCGCTGCATGGGGTCTGCACCTTGACCACGCAACGCCGACCGGACCACCCCTGCAGGCGTTTGCTCTGAGCGCCGACGTGGATGCGATGGATGCATCCTTGCTTGAACAGTGGTTGCCGATTTCGCAATTCACGAATTCGATGAACCGCAGCCTGGGCCTGCACGACAGCTACCCGTTCGTTGTGCCCGCCCCGGTGGTTATCAAGTTGCAGTTCATTCACCGCGTCATTCGAGCGGTGAGGCGTGGCGAGACCACAATGAATTTTGCCCCGCTCACCCAGACCGACAACGCACAAACGGACGAGCTGCCAATCGGCCCGTCATAGCTGTGACCGTAGCGTCGATGCCAGCCTTTCCTTGACCCTTTCGGTCCACGGTCTTTGCAACCACTGCGCATGCGACACCGGTCGCGCAAGGGCCAGGTCGCTTTCGAAAACCCTGGTCTGCTCTTCGGCAAATTCGGTCGACAGCACGTTCAGCGTCGCTTCGTCGTTGAGCCGGAAGGATCGGTTGTCGAAATTTGTCGACCCTACCGACACCAGCAGCTTGTCGACGATCATGACCTTGCAGTGGTACATCGTGGGCGCGTACTCGGCAATCAGCGCCCCGGCTTCGAGCAACGGGCCCCACTGCGCACGCGACGCGTTGCGCACGACGTCGCTGTCGATGTGCTCACCCGGCACGATGATGCGTAACCGCACGCCACGTTTAAGCGCAGCAACCAGCGCCTTGAGGGACAGTTCGTCCGGAACAAAATAGGCCGCCGAAAGGTCGAGCGTGGTTGACGCAGACGTGATCGCCATCAGGTACATCAACTGCATGCTTTCACTGCCGCCGGTCGGTGAGCTGCTGAACATCTGCGCGCGGACGTTGCCGGCCGATGCCAGCTGCGGAAAGTAGTCCAGGCCATGCAAAAGCACGCCCGTGACCTTGGTCCAGTTGTCGAGAAACGTCGCCTGCATCTGCGCGACCGCCGGCCCCAAAAGTCGGAAGTGGCTGTCGCGCCAATGCTCCGGGTCTTGCCCGTTGCCGGTCCACTGCGGAGCAATGCCAACCCCGCCGGTGAATCCGATTCGGCCGTCGACCACCAGCAGCTTGCGGTGCGTGCGGTTGTTCATGCGCCCGATCGTCGACCAATGTGGCGGATGGAAACGCTCGATCTGGACCCCGGAGGACTGCATTTCTTCGATCAGTTCTTCCGCGATCTTCTCGCTGCCGACCCAGTCGAGCAATACGTGGACCTTGACGCCGCTGCGTGCGCGTTCGGACAAGGCGTCGGCAAATTTCCGGCCTATGTCGCCGGACCAGTAGATATAGGTCTCGAAGGTGATCGACACCTGAGCCGCTGCGATCGCATCGAGCATCGCCGGAAAGATCCGGTCGCCATTGCGCAATAGAGTGACCTGGTTGCCATCGACAAACTCGGGACCGAGCAAGACCCCAAGTTGACGCGCGAACAGCGGGTCCTCCAGCGCATACAGCCGTTCGATGCTGCGTTCAATCTTCTTTTCGCCACCGAACATATTGACCGCCAGAAATACACATGCCAGCGTGACCGCCACGGTGCCCGCAATCAGCAATTTTCGGGAACGACTTCTGAACCAATTCATCGGCAACATTGTGATCTGGCACCGCACGAAAAACATCGCTTGCCTGGCGCTCCAGTGCATGTCCCGGCATCCTCCTACAAGCGCAGACCAGGCGAACGCGTTCGAACCGCTCGGCGCCTGTTGGGGAATTCGGACGCCGATAGGAATTCGCCTACCGGTGCAGGGAGGAATTTCCTAGTGCATGGTCTCCTGCGGGCTGACCACAGTCGCTTCGCGCTTGCGTACCCTTGGTTGTACTGCAACGCAAAGAACCCGCTCTGAAGGCTGGTTCGCAATCACGCAGTAAACCAGGGAGAAATTCATGAACGAACGCAACAAGGCAATCTTTTCGCGAACCGACGGCAAGGACTACGTCGAGGATGCAGAACATTCCGTGGCCACCGGCGCCGGCGCCGTAGTTGGGGGTGTGGCCGGCGGTGTGGCTGGCGGTGCTGCCGCAGGTGCGGCACTGGGCGGTATTACGGGTCCGGTAGGCGCTGCCATCGGGGCAGTGGCGGGCGCTGTGGCGGGCGCCTTGGCAGGCAGAGGCATCGCCGATGCATTCGACCCTGTCGCCGAAGACGCCTATTGGCGCGACAACTACACAACGCGGTCCTATGCCAGCGGGGTATCGTATGACGAATACCGCCCCGCATACGGTTATGGGGTCGACGCATTTACCCTATACCCTGGCCGTAGCTTTGATGACGTCGAGCCGGAACTGGCACGCGACTGGCATAACAAGCGCGGAAGCTCCAGCCTGGATTGGGACCGCGCCCAACATGCAACGCGAGACGCATGGCAGCGCGTGAGTGATGCCACCGAACGCGCTTTGCCGGGCGATTCGGATCGCGACGGGAAATAACACTGCGGGGCTTAGTCCACAAGCTGCAACCCCAAGGTCAAGATGCGCAGGGCGCCAATTGCGTGCCACCTGCGCTTGACAGCGTGCGGGGCCAGTGTTGCAAATGATAGAAACGGCCATCAGGCCCGTTTCTATTGAATTTTCCGAATTCAGCGTTGGCACGGTAGTCTCGGGTTCAACCGAAGGTGAATGATGTTGGAAGTGCTTCGCAAAGGCAACTTGGCGTTGCTGCCGGAGCCAGACATGAAGTATCCCGGCCTGTTGTGCCGGATGCAACGTTTTGTGGCAGGTATGTATGTTGCCGTGGTGGTCTACGTGGCATACCCGGCATCAGACTTGACTGTTGTTACTGTGATCGACATACAAAGGGATTGACCATGTACCGCTACACGGACGGCGGGCTGCGCAATGTGTGGCTGGCCAACGGCTATCTAGTCAAGGAGACGCCCTACGGAGAGGCAGTTGCCAATGCCGAGTGCCGCGGCGGCCAAAGAGATGACCTCGGCACAAGACGGGAGTGATGTCCCGTGTCCCTCGTAGTTCTCGCAACGCCCAGGCGTTCGGGACGGACAGAAACACTTATCTGACCACTTCACACCAGCGGCAACGTACGGATACCCCAGGGCAACTGATTGACAGGAGGATGAAGAATAGAAAGACGGCGAATCCGGAACCTGAACATTGAGCTCAAGCAGGTTTGCTGGCGCAACCGCGACGGCAGCCACGCGACCCAACTCGATCGCGAGCACGTGTTCGACCTGGTCACTGATTAGGACCAGTTGAATCTGGCGCCGGCCAGGGGTTCATGGACCTCACTGTGCTTCACCTGTCTCAGCCATGTGTAGCGCGGACCCTTCAGACCGCGGATGGACCAGTCGGGGCAGCTGCGAATTCGTCGTCCGTACTCGAAGTCGCTCCAGGAGTCGACTCAACCGTACAACCCGAATTGGTTCCCCCTCGAGGGCCTGATTCGTTTGGCCTGCTGTCGGTGATGGACAGAGCGCATTGACAGCATTGCTCACGAACGCGGACGGCATCGGGCTTCGTGCGTACGCGCTCGGTCAACATCTTTTTGCGCTCCGGGAGTCAAGGCCAGCGCTGGACCAGCGAGCCAGGACGAGGTTGCGGCCGAACTGCGTTTGCGCCGCCGCAGGCGCGGTTTGAGTCATCCCACACAAGTACATAC
This sequence comes from Burkholderiaceae bacterium, assembly GCA_046594635.1. Taxonomy (GTDB): domain Bacteria; phylum Pseudomonadota; class Gammaproteobacteria; order Burkholderiales; family Burkholderiaceae_C; genus CAISIP01. The sequence goes on along the minus strand of JBKJRR010000032.1, from coordinate 8,417 downwards.
GGTTGACTGCGGCGCCGTGCAGGGCCTTGGCATTGAAGCCGCCGAACGCGAACCTCGTGAAGTGGGCGCGCGGCAACTCGTACGCCATTTACCCCACTTTTGCCCCACCACAAGAAAAAAAGCACCAAGCGTTTCCACTAAGTGCTTAATTCATTCGAGAAATTTGGTAGGCGCGAATGGACTCGAACCATCGACCCCCACCATGTCAAGGTGGTGCTCTAACCAGCTGAGCTACGCGCCTGGGATAAACCAGACCGCGAGTATAGCAGCAGTCTTTCGGGCTACTCTGGTGTGTAGGCCATAATCTTTCATCGCGCCAAAGGCGCGTCTCTCACTCCCGCAAAAAGGAAACGCATCATGGACATCGCAGGAAAAGTATTTATCGTGACCGGCGGCGCATCGGGCCTGGGCGAAGGCGCAGCGCGCATGCTCACGGCCCAGGGCGGCAAGGTCGTCATCGCTGACATGCAGGTCGAAAAAGGCGAGGCGATCGCCAAGGAAATCGGTGGCGCCTTTGTCAAATGTGACGTGTCGCAGGAGGCCGATGGTCAGGCTGTGGTGGCCACGGCCGTCGCCATGGGCAAATTGATGGGCCTGATCAACTGCGCCGGCATCGCACCGGCCGAAAAGACAGTTGGCAAGAACGGCGCACACAGCCTGGCTGTGTTCAGCAAGACCATCACCGTCAACCTGATCGGCAGCTTCAACATGATCCGCCTGGCCGCCGACGCCATGTGCAGGAACGAACCCGAGAGCACAGGCGAGCGAGGTGTCATGATTTCTACCGCTTCGGTTGCGGCCTATGACGGTCAGATCGGTCAGGCCGCGTACAGCGCATCGAAAGGTGGCATCGTTGGCATGACCTTGCCGATCGCGCGCGATCTCGCGCGCAACGGCATTCGCAACATGACCATCGCGCCCGGCATCTTTGGCACGCCAATGTTGTTCGGCATGCCCAAGGAAGTGCAGGACGCGCTGGCTGCGAATGTGCCGTTTCCGTCACGCCTGGGCACACCAGAGGACTATGCAAAGTTGGCGCGACACATCATAGAGAACGACATGCTCAATGGCGAGGTGATCCGCCTGGACGGCGCGATCCGACTGGCACCACGCTGACTCCTTCTGCGCGTACCTGACGGATCCACACCATGGTTCGCCATGCGTGGCCGACCAACGCGAACCATGAACCAAAAGGGCCCACTCGCGCACACACCGGGCGGCCCGCCTTGACGGAGTTTTGATGGCAATACTTGGCATGAACCACTTCACCGTACTGTCCACCGATCTGGACCGCACGCTGGCCTTTTATTGCGAAATGCTGGACCTGCGCAGCGGCCATCGACCGCCGTTCGATTTTCCCGGCGCATGGCTGTACAGCGGAGATACCGCGGTACTGCATGTCGTCGCCGGACGCGTATTGCCCCAAGACCCGTCGGGTGTGATCGATCACATGGCATTTACCGGTCGCGACCTGGTGGCGACCGTCGCGATGCTGCAGCAGCGTGGCATCCGCTTCGACTTGCGTCGCCTGGTCGGATACGGAACCTGGCAGTTGTTCTTCCACGACCCGGATGGCGCGCGGGTCGAGATCGATTTCGACGCGGCAGAGCCAGCCCCGGTCGGATTTGACGCCTGACCCGAAACGGCCAGGCACCACCCGGTGCTTGGCCAACGCTTCTTTCGACACCTCGCTTGCGCATCCCGCACAACCATACCCTCAGGAGTCAACATGAACCATCCACATTCCCTGCCGCTCAGCAGCATCGCGCTAGCCGCCTTGCTGGTCGGTTGCGCGAGCGGCCCGGGCAATTTCAGCTACAACGTCCCTGACCAGCCCGAAGGCGCATCGGGTTACACCGAAAAGCCCGGCTGGGCGACCCAGAAGTTCGCCGTCGCGGCGGCCAATCCGCTGGCCACGGACGCTGGCTACCAGGTGCTCAAGGCCGGCGGCAGTGCGATCGACGCAGCGATTGCCGTGCAGATGGTGTTGACGCTGGTCGAACCCCAATCCAGCGGTATCGGCGGCGGCGCATTTCTGATGCACTACGACGGCAAGGCCGTGCAAGCCTATGACGGCCGCGAAACCGCGCCTGCCGCCGCAGACGAGAAATTGTTCCTGGGCGCCGACGGCAAGCCACTCCCCTTCTACGACGCGGTCGTCGGCGGCCGATCGGTCGGGGTGCCCGGAACGGTGCGCATGCTGGAACTGGCGCATCAGCAGCACGGCAAACTGCCCTGGGCCCGCTTGTTCGAACCGGCGATCACGCTGGCAGAACGTGGCTTCAAGGTCAGCGCCAGACTCAACAGCCTGCTGGGCACCGAAAAATACCTGCGCAACGACCCGGTAGCCGCGGCCTATTTCTACCGGGCCGATGGCAGCCCGCGCGCGGTGGGCGAAACGCTGCGCAATCCGGAACTGGCCCAGGTTCTGCGGCAGGTCGCACAAGGCGGCTCCAAAGCTTTGCTGGAGGGCGATGTGGCCAAGGCCATCGTCGACAAGGTGCAGGGCCACCCGAGCAACCCGGGCAAGCTGAGTCTGCAGGACCTGGCTGGCTACAAACCCGTCAAGCGCGATCCGCTGTGTTTCGACTACCGTGTTGCGATGCGCGATTTCAGCATCTGCGGTATGCCGCCGCCCAGTTCGGGCGCTCTCGCCATTGGTCAGATCCTGGGCATTCTCGGCCAAACCACGGCGGCTTCGTTGCCCTTGCAGGATGGTTTGCCATCGGCCCAGTGGCTGCACCTGTATACCGAGGCCTCGCGCCTGGCGTTTGCTGACCGCGCGCTTTACGTGGCCGACCCTGCGTTCGTGCAGGGACCTGGTGGTAACTGGATGAACATGGTCGCCCCTGCCTACCTGGCGCAACGCGCAAGTCTGATCAATCCGGCGCCCGGCGCACCGACCATGAAGACGGCAACACCAGGAAATCCTGCGGGCGTGAAGACCTCGTTTGCGCCCATGCCCGACCAGATCGAATACGGCACATCGCATATCTCCATCGTCGATGCCTATGGTCAGGCGATCGCGATGACCACGACGATCGAAGACGCTTTCGGCGCACGTCAGATGGTGCGCGGCTTTCTGCTCAACAACGAGTTGACCGATTTCAGCTTTGCGCCCGCCGATGCCACAGGTGCGCCGATCGCCAATCGGGTGCAGGCCGGCAAGCGACCGCGCTCGTCGATGGCACCTACGCTGGTGTTCGACAAGGCCAGCGGTGAACTGCTGATGAGTGGTGGTAGCCCTGGTGGCGCGCTGATCATTCACTACACCGCCAAGACCTTGTACGGCGTGCTCAACTGGGGCATGTTGCCGCAGCAGGCGATCAACCTGCCCAACTTCGCGTCACTCAACGGCCCGACCACCCTGGAAGAAAAGCGCTTCCCGATCGCCACGGTCGACGCGCTCAAGGCGCGGGGTCACGAAGTGCGCGAGGTCAACATGACCAGCGGACTGCAGGCCATCACCCGCGGCCAGGCCCATGGACAGACGGTCTGGTTCGGCGGCGCCGATCCGCGGCGCGAAGGTATCGTGATGGGGGACTGATGGTTGCGGCCAGATCGCCGCGCAACACGCCCCCGTCAGCCCGCTGGGACTACACGTCGATCGCGTCGGCTGAACCGGCCTGACGGCGCAGTTCGAACTTCTGGATCTTGCCGGTTGCGGTCTTGGGTAACTCACCGAAGACCACGGCGCGTGGCACCTTGAAGCCAGCGAGGTGGCGCTTGCAATGGTCCACCACGTCCTGGGCCGTCAGTTGCACGCCGGCCTTGAGCTCGACAAAGGCGCAGGGCGTCTCGCCCCAGCGCGCATCCGCCTTGGCCACAACGGCTGCGGCCAGCACGGCGGGATGGCGGTAAAGCACATCTTCGACCTCGATCGACGAGATGTTTTCGCCGCCCGAGATGATGATGTCCTTGCTGCGGTCCTTGATCTTCATGTAGCCATCGGGGTACATCACCGCCAGGTCCCCGCTGTGGAACCAACCCCCTTGAAACGCCTCCTGGGTCGCCTTGGGGTTCTTCAAGTAACCCTTCATGGCGATGTTGCCGCGGAACATGATCTCACCCATGGTCTCCCCGTCCTGCGGCACCGGCTCCATGGTTTGCGCATCCATCACCCTCACGTCGCGCTCCAGGTGGTAACGCACGCCCTGCCGCGCATTCAGGCGTGCGCGCTCGCCGATATCCAGCAGATCCCATTTCGGGTCCTTGGCGCAGACTGTCGCGGGACCATAGACCTCGGTCAGGCCATAGACATGGGTCAGGTCAAAACCCATGTGCTCCATGCCCTCGATCATCGATGCGGGTGGCGCCGCGCCTGCCACCATGGCCTTGATGCCGGCCGGCAGCCCCTGCTTCATGTCGTCGGTCGCATTGACCAGCATCCCGTGCACGATCGGGGCCCCGCAGTAGTGGGTCACCCCATGCGCCCGCATGGCATCAAAAATGGCTTGCGCATCGACCTTGCGCAGACACACGTTGACGCCGGCGCGCGCCGCAATCGTCCACGGAAAACACCAGCCGTTGCAATGGAACATCGGCAAGGTCCACAGGTAGACTGGGTGCTTGCCCATGTCCCACTCCAGAATATTGGAGATGGCATTGATGGCCGCGCCGCGGTGGTGGTAGACCACGCCCTTGGGATTGCCGGTGGTGCCGCTGGTGTAGTTCAGCGCGATCGCATCCCATTCATCTGCGGGCAGTTGCCAGTCAAACGACGGATCGCCTTGGCGCAGAAAGTCCTCATACTCCACCATGCCGGCTGCCGGCCCCGGCCCATGCAGCGCATCGGCAACGTCGATCACCAGCAAGGGCTCGGTACGCTGGCGCAGCGCGATGGCCTTTTGCATCACGCCGGCAAACTCGACATCCACCAGAACGACCCGGGCCTCGCCATGGTCGAGCATGAAAGCGATCGACGGCGCGTCAAGCCGGGTGTTGAGCGCGTTGAGCACGGCACCGGCCATTGGCACGCCGAAATGGGCTTCAACCATGGGCGGCGAATTGGGCAACATGGCAGCGACCGCCTGCCCCTTCACCACACCGTGGGCCATCAGGGCGCTGGCCAGTTGGCGACAGCGCCGGTAGGTGTCGGACCAGTTGCGACGCAACGGGCCATGCACAATGGCCAGCCGATCCGGATACACCACGGCTGTGCGCTCGATGAACGACAAAGGTGTGAGCGGCGCGAAGTTGGCCGCGTTGCGCTCCAGGTCCTGGTCAAAAATGCTGCTCATTCTCTGTCTCCTCGGAGCCTGCCTGCGGGGCCACCCATGGGTGGTCTGGCATCATTAGAGCAAATTCAGCATCCCGCTTCACAAGGCCCGGCATGACAACACGATACGGCGCGCAAGCGCTACAGCAAATGGCACGCGACCTGCTCGTCGCGGCTGGCCTCGATGCGGCACCCGCCGCCAGCGTCGCCAGCACCTTGTGCAACGGCGACCTGCTGGGCCACGACACCCACGGTCTGGCCCTGCTGGCCCCCTATCTGCGCGAGATCGAACAGGGCCGCATGACGTGCAGTGGCAAACCTCAGGAAATCCGTTGCAAGCCCGCCGCGATGTTGTGGGACGGTCAGCGCCTGCCCGGCCCCTGGCTGATGGAACTGGCGCTTGACCGCATGATCCCTGCGGCGCGCGAATTCGGCCTTGCATCGATGGTGATCCGGCGCAGCCACCATATCGCCTGCCTGGCGGTTTACCTGATGCGTGTGGCTGAAGAAGGCTTGCTGGGCGTGGTCGCCTGCTCAGACCCCAACACCGCCAGCGTGGCACCCTTTGGTGGCACCCGCGCCGTCATGACGCCGAACCCGATCGCGATCGGATTTCCCACATCCAGCGGTCCCGTATTGATCGACATATCGGCCTCGATCACGACCAACGGCATGGTCAACCGCAAGGCGGCAGCGGGCGAAAAATTTGCCGAAGCCTGGCTGATGGACGCACAAGGCCAGCCAACCAACGACCCCACCGTGCTCGCCCAGGACCCACCCGGCACCCTCCTGCCCATCGGGGCTGTGGCCTACGGGCACAAGGGTTATGGCCTGGGCCTGACGGTCGAGGCCCTGACGGCCGCGCTGGCCGGCCATGGCCGCGCCGACCCGCGCGAAGGATGGGGAGCCACCGTGCACATCACGCTGCACGACCCCGACGCCTATGGTGGCAAAGATGCCTTCTTGCACCAGATGGACTGGCTGGCAAAGGCCTGCAGGGACAATCCGCCACGTCTGGGCGGACCCGCCGTTCGACTGCCGGGTCAGGCCGGCATGTTGCGACGCCAGCAGCAGCTGGCCGAAGGCATCGACCTGCATCCCACCATTGCCCCGATGCTGGCGCCCTTTTGCAGCAAATACGCCTGCCCGTTCCCACCTGCCCTTTAGCGCACCACGCCCGCAATGCGCATCCCGGCGCGAGAAACAAGTCCGTGTCCATCCCCCAGTCATTCATCCAGGAACTCGTCGCGCGCGCCGACGTGGTGGATATCGTCGGGCGTTATGTGCCGCTCAGAAAGGCCGGGGCCAATTTCTCCGGCCTTTGCCCGTTCCACTCCGAAAAGTCGCCATCGTTCACGGTCAGCCCGAGCAAACAGTTCTACCACTGCTTTGGTTGTGGCAAGAACGGCAACGCCATCAGCTTCCTGATGGACCATGCCGGCATGGGATTTGTCGAGGCCGTCAAGGATCTTGCCGGCCAATTCGGCATGCAGGTGCCGGAAGAGGACCTCTCGCCCCAGCAGCGCGCCCGTGTGGCCGAGCAGCGTGAGAAGCAGAACACCTTGACCAGCGTGCTGGAAAAAGCCGGCGACGCGTACCGCCGGGAACTCAAGGACACGCCGCAGGCAGTGGCTTATTGCAAGGGCCGTGGTCTGAGCGGCGACATCGCACGCCGGTTTGGTCTGGGCTACGCACCCCCGGGCTGGCGCAGCCTGGCCAGCGTTTTCCCCGAGTATGACGATCCGCTGCTGGTGGAAAGCGGGCTGGTGATCCTGAACCAGGAAGACCCCGACGAAGAAAAGCGCTATGACCGCTTCCGTGATCGGCTGATGTTCCCGATCCGCAACGTCAAGGGCGAATGCATAGGTTTCGGTGGTCGGGTGCTCGGCGACGACAAGCCCAAATACCTGAACTCGCCTGAAACCCCTGTATTCACAAAGGGGCGCGAGTTGTATGGCCTGTTCGAGGCCCGCACCGCTTTGCGCGAGCAGGGTTTCGTGCTCGTCACCGAGGGCTACATGGACGTGGTGGCGCTGGCGCAGCTGGGGTTTGCCAATGCGGTGGCCACGCTGGGCACGGCCTGCACAGCTGAGCACGTGCAAAAACTGTTTCGTTTCACCGACGCCGTGGTGTTCAGCTTTGACGGCGACAACGCCGGCCGGCGCGCTGCGCGCAAAGCACTGGAAGGTGCCCTGCCCCATGCCAGCGATGTGCGCAACGTGAAGTTCCTGTTTCTGCCACCCGAACACGATCCGGACAGCTTCATCCGCGCCAAAGGCCACGAAGCGTTCGCCCAGTGCATTCAGCAGGCCGTTCCGTTGAGCCGCTTCCTGATGGATGCCGCCTGCGAAGGTTGTGATCTGCAGACCGCCGAAGGGCGCGCGCTGATGGCCGCCCACGCGCGGCCGTTGTGGAGCCAGTTGCCGGATGGCGCCCTCAAGCGCCAGTTGCTGGGCGAGATCGCGAGCCTGGTGCAGTTGCCGGTGCAGGACCTGACGGCGTTGTGGGGCCCGCCCGACCAGCCTGTGGTCCGGGAATCCGATATGTCCTCGCGACCCGCGGCCGCACGTCCAGGCTCAGCGCCGGGCCGGTCGGCGCGCGCAGGACGCCCTTGGTCGGGGACCACAACAACCCGGCGCACGGGGGCACGCGCCATGCCTGCCAGCCGGGCCGACCATGCGGCGCGTATCCTGCTCGGCCACATGGCGGCCTGGGACCACTTCCCGGCCGAAGACCACGCCCTTTTGTGCCAGTTGCCACCGCCCCATGGCGAGCTGTTCGTATGGCTCGAACACGAACTGCATGAACGCGGCGCGCAACCCTGGGGCGCGATCCGCGAGGGCCTGCGCGAGCATCCGTCGGAGGAACTGGCATTGCGCGTCATGGCCGACGCGCAACTGCCGACCACCGATGACCCGCAGGACACCATACAGGAGCTGCGCAATCTGCTGCAGCGCATGCTGGTCGACCACCTCAAGGCGCTGGAAACACTGGAAATTGCGGCATCCCAGACCGATCCGCTGGCCTTGCAGCGCTACCGCGAACTGCAGGCCAGGCGCCTGTCGCTGGAGTCGGCAATGCGCTTGCGGCCCTGATTTCCGGCGGCAAATTCACCCTACGGGGGTGGGCAACCGGGCATTGAATTGGTATAATCCGCCGCTTGTCCGCGCAAGAGCGACAGCAGCACCTCCGGGCCAGG
>JBKJRR010000429.1:0-7268 GCA_046594635.1 Burkholderiaceae bacterium | reverse complement strand
TTGAAGGCGCAGAACCTGGTGCCACTGTGGCCCAGTCTTCGCGCGGTGCTGCCGGCGCATAAACCGCGACCGAACACGCGGGCCACGCATTGGCCTTATGCGGCGATCAAACCGCTGTTGCTGCAAGCCGGCGAACTCACACCCATCGAGAAGGCCGAACGGCGTGTGCTGGTGCTGGCCAACCCGGGTCACGGCCTGGAGAAAATGCAGGCCAGCGCCGCGATGTACCTGGGCATGCAACTGTTGTTGCCCGGCGAATGGGCGCCCGCGCACCGGCATACGCCCAACGCGGTGCGCATGGTGGTGGAGGGCGAGGGCGCCTGGACCACGGTCGATGGCGAGCAATGTCCGATGCGCCGTGGTGACCTGATCCTGACGCCCACCGGCTTGTGGCACGAGCACGGCCATGACGGCAATGATCCGGTGATCTGGCTTGACGTGCTTGACCTGCCGCTGGTGTATTACATGGAAGCGAGCTACCACGTCAACGGTGACCGCCAGCCGGTCCAGCCCGGCCGTGGTGATGAGATGTATGCCCATGGTGGCCTGGTGCCGACGCCGGTGTTCGAGCGAAGTCACAAGGCCTATCCGATGCTGCGTTATCCGTGGGTCGAAGCGCGTACGGCCCTGATCACGCTGGCACGCGAGCGCGCCGACCGGGATGCAGTGCAGATCACCTACAGCAATCCGCACACCGGTGGCCACGCGCAGAACATTCTGGGCTTTTACGCGCTGATGCTGCGCCCGGGGCAGAGCCTGGCCCTGCCCGCGCGTTCGCCGGCCATGGTTCTGCATGCCATCGAAGGGTGCGTGACGGTTCAACTGCCGGACCAGTCTTTTGACTTGGCCGAGGCTGATACCTGCTGCATGCCGGGTTACACGCCGGTTCGGCTGAGCAATCCGTCACCGGGCGAGCCAAGTTTCCTGTTCATGGCAGACGAGACTCCACTGCACCAGAAGCTGGGCGTGTACGAGCGGCGTGACGATCCGGCCGATTGACATATTGATCTGGCGCAGGCCAAACGCGGGCAATCCCTGATGCGCCCGCCTTGAGGCAGCCTACACTCAAGGTTTGGCCTGCGCGCTGCTGGCTGCCTGGAAAACGAACGTTGGAGATTCAATGACAAACCTGAAAAATGCCCTCGTCGCCGCCTGCATGGGTGTTGTCGCGCTGGCGGCGAACGCGCAGGAGGTGACACTCAAGGTGCACCACTTCCTGGGCCCGCAGTCGACACAACATGTCAACATGTTCGGCGTCTGGTGTGACAAGCTCGCCAAGGAGTCAGCCAACAAGCTCAAGTGCCAGATCTATCCGTCAATGCAACTCGGTGGCAGCCCGCCTCAGTTGTATGACCAGGCCAAGGATGGCGTGGCCGACATTGTCTGGACGGTGGCCGGATATTCCGCTGGCCGGTTCCCGAAGATCGAGGTGTTCGAGTTGCCGTTCATGATGACCAACGCCGAGGCCACCAGCCGCGCGGCGTGGGAGTACTACGACAAGTACGATCGCGACGAATTCAAGGACACGCACCTGCTGGCAGTGCATGTGCACGGACCGGGCAACATCTACACCACCAACAAGCCGATCAAGACACAGGCCGACTTCAAGGGCCTGAAGCTGCGCGCGCCGACGCGGCTGACCAACAAGATGCTGGCGATGCTGGGCGCCACGCCGGTCGGCATGCCGGTGCCGGCGGTGCCGGAAGCCTTGTCCAAAGGCGTGATCGACGGAGCCGTCATTCCCTACGAAGTGGCGCCAGGCATCAAGGTCAATGAGTTGACCAAGTACACCGCAGAACCCGATCGCAAGTTCAATGCCTTGTACACGACGGTGTTCGTCGTGGCCATGAACAAGGCCAAGTACGACTCACTGGCGCCCGATCTCAAGAAAGTGCTCGACGCCAATTCCGGCGCGGATTTCTCTGCCTTCATGGGCAAGACCCAGGAAGCCGCTGACGTTCCCGGACGGGCGCAGATGGTGGCCTCAGGCAGCCAGATCACGGTGATCCCGGGTGCTGAGCTCGACAAGTGGCGCAAGGCCACGGATACCCTGGACGACCAGTGGGCCGCCGACGTCACGGCCAAGGGCGGCGATGGCAAGAAGCTGTTGCAAGAGGCCCGCGACCTGATCAAGAAGCACACGCGCTGATCAGCTTGATCAGTGGCCTCCGCGCTTGTCGCCGGTTTTCCGGTCGCAATTGCGCAGGGCAGCTGTGTCCGCCGGGAACAAACCAATGAAATCAACGCATGGCTGATGCTGCTTTCGCCGAGCAGGCGCGTCCAACCGACCCGGTGGGGCGTGCGCTCGATGGCATCTCACGCCTGTTCGCAATCTGTTCGGGCCTGATGTTGGTGACCATGGCCCTGATGTCGGTCTACAGCATTGTCGGACGTGCCTTCTTTGGCAAACCCCTGATGGGCGACTATGAACTGGTGCAGATGATGTCGGCTGTTGCCGTGACCATGGCCTTGCCGTTCTGCCAGATGGTGCGTGGTCATGTCATCGTGGACTTCTTCACCGCGCGAAATTCGCCTCGAACAAATGCGGTGCTTGACGCGGTGGCCGCATTCCTGCTGGCGATCTGCGCATTTGCGCTGGCCTGGCGGATGACTGTCGCAAGCTTCGAATTCGCGCGGAACAACGATGCGAGCATGTTGCTGAACCTGCCGACCTGGTGGGGTTATGCGCCGATGGGGCCGTCGTTTTTCCTGCTCGGCTGCGCGGCGTTGTATACCGGCTGGCAGCACGCCCGGGGAACCCGGGCATGAGCGGCATCGAGCAAGGTGCGCTGATTGCAGCGCTGATGCTGGTGCTGCTCGCCTTGCGTGTGCATATCGGCATCGCCATGCTGGCGGCCGGGTCGATTGGCTATATCTGGCTCGTCGATCTCAATACCCTGCTCAACTACTACAAGACATTCGCCTACGCGCGTTATTCGGTCTATGACCTGTCGGTGGTGCCGCTGTTCCTGCTGATGGGCCAGTTTGCCACCCATGGCGGTCTGTCCAAGGCGCTGTTCAAGGCGGGCAACGCCATGATCGGCCATTGGCGTGGCGGCATGGCGATGGCGGCGGTGACTGCCTGCGCAGGTTTTGGCGCGATCTGCGGATCGTCACTGGCGACCGCCGCCACGATGGGGCAGGTGGCATTGCCGGAATTGCGCCGCCATGGATACTCCGCGCGCCTGGCGACCGCGACCATTGCTGCGGGCGGCACACTGGGCATCCTGATCCCGCCGTCGGTGCCACTGGTGATCTATGCCATCATCACCGAGCAGAACATCGCCAAGTTGTTTGTCGCGGCTTTCATTCCCGGCATCATTGCGGCAATCGGCTACATGCTGGCGATCGCGGTGATGGCGCGTATTGACCCCGAGCAAGCGCCGGCCGGCGCACGTTTTCCCTGGTGGGATCGCATCAAGGCGCTAGCCGAGACCTGGCCGGTCCTGCTGATCTTCGTGGTTGTCATCGGCGGCATCTATGGCGGCTTCTTCACGCCCACCGAGGCGGCCTCGATCGGCACCATCGCCACCGGGGCCGTGGCCATGGTCTCGGGCGGCTTGAAAGGACGCGGCTTTCTGGAGTGCATCTACGGCGCGGCGCAGGCCACGGCGATGATCTTCCTGATCCTGCTGGGTGCCGACGTGCTCAACGTGTTCCTGGCGCTGACCCAGATGCCGGCGGAACTGGCCAAGTGGGTGATCGGGCTTTCGCTCTCGCCGCTGCTGGTACTGGTCGTGATCCTGCTGATCTACCTGGTGCTGGGCTGCATCATGGACAGCCTGTCGATGATTCTGCTGACAATACCGATCTTCTTTCCGATCATCATGGGCATCGATCTGTGGGGCCTGGCGCCCGATGCCAAGGCCATCTGGTTCGGCATCCTGGCGCTGACGGTGGTTGAAATCGGCCTGATCACGCCGCCGGTGGGCATGAACGTCTACATCATCAGTTCCCTGGCCAAGGATGTACCGATGAAGGAGACCTTCATCGGCATCATTCCGTTCCTGATCTCCGATCTGTTTCGTATCACGCTGTTGCTTTTCGTGCCGGGCATTGCGTTGTACGCGCTGCAGGTGCTGCAATAGGCATTGCGCGCGAGTCGGAGCGTCACGCTGTCGCACGCCGGGGTTTGATGTCTGTCTCGGTGACAATGCGTGTGCACCGCCGCCCAATCCAGGAACCAACGTTGTCTTCTCCCTTCCCGGCCATCCCGATGTACGGCCCCGCCATTTCCCTTGAACTGGCGCTGCGCGTGATCGGGCGTGCGCACGACACTGCGCTGGCCAACGGCTGGCGGATGGTGTTTGCCGTGGTCGATAGCACCGACCACCTGGTAGCCCTGCACCGCATGGATGGGGTACACCATGCCAGCATCCGCGTGGCACAAGGCAAGGCCTCCACCGCGGTCAACTTCAAACGCCCGAGCAAGGTGTTCGAGGATGCGATTGCCGCCGGTGGCGCCGGCGTGCGTCTGCTGGCGCTCGAGGGCATGGTCCCTTTCGAGGGCGGCATCCCCCTGCTGCAGGACGGCTGCATCGTCGGCGCAATCGGCGTGTCCGGCGTGCAGTCGATGGAAGATGGTGTGGCCGCGCAGGCGGGTGCCAGCGTGACCAACGGCTAGTGGCCGGTCTCGGACCTCGTGGGCTCAGCGGTCCTTGGCCTTGCGCCAGGCGGTGAAGTCATCTTTCGACTGTTGCTGGGTCGCCGGGTACAGGCCGATGATGGAGCGCCCCTTTTTTACTTCTTCGGTCACGAAGTCCTCGAATGCCGTCATTTCCACGGCTTCATCAGCGACCTCGTCGGCCAGGTAGGCCGGGATCACGAACACACCCTCGCGGTCGCCCACGACGACATCGCCGGGAAACACCGGCACATCGCCGCAACCGATCGGTATGTTGATGTCCATCGCCTGGTGCAGCGTCAGATTGGTCGGTGCCGACGGCCGGTTGTGATAGACCGGGAATGTCATCTCGGCGAGTTCGGGTGAGTCGCGGAAACCGCCGTCGGTGACGATGCCAGCGGCGCCGCGCACCATCAGCCGCGTGATCAGGATCGAGCCGGCCGACGCTGCGCGGGCGTCCTTGCGGCTGTCGATCATCATGACCGCACCTTCAGGGCACTGATCCACTGCCACACGCTGGGGGTGTTTCGGGTCCTGAAACACGGTGATCGGGTTCAGGTCTTCACGCGCAGGGATGTAGCGCATTGTGTAGGCTTCGCCGACCATGTTGGGCAGCTTGGCGTTGAGCGGGCGCACGTCCTGAATGAACTGGTTGCGCAGGCCGCGCTTGAACAGTGCGGTGCACAAAGTGGCCGTGCTGACGGTCTTGAGTTTGTCGCGGGTTGCGGGATTGAGTGCCATCGGATTTTTCCTTTTGGGGTTCAGTAAATAGCCGGCTCGCCAACCGGCGCGCCGAATGAGGTTTCCAGATAGTCGAAATCGCAGCCCTTGTCGGCCTGCATGATGTGCTGGCTGAACATATGGCCGTAGCCGCGCTCAAAGCGTTTGGGCAGTGGTGCCCATGCAGCCTTGCGGCTGGCAAGCTCGGTGTCGCTGATATCCAGGTGGATGGTCCGCGCCGGTACGTCGACGGTGATCATGTCGCCGTTTTTCACCAGCGCCAAGGCACCACCGATGTAGGCTTCGGGCGACACATGCAACACGCAGGCGCCGTAACTGGTGCCACTCATGCGCGCGTCCGAGATGCGCATCATGTCGCGCACGCCTTGTTTCACCAGCTTGGTCGGGATCGGCACCATGCCCCATTCCGGCATGCCCGGGCCGCCTTGCGGGCCGGCATTGCGCAGGATGATGATGTGGCCTTCGGTCACGTCAAGATCCGGGTCGTCGATTGCCTTCTTCAGGCTCGGGTAATCGTCAAACACCATGGCCGGACCGGTATGCTGCAGGAACTTGGCGCTGCAGGCGCTGGGTTTGATGACGCAGCCGTCGGGCGCCAGATTGCCGCGCAGCACGGCCAGTGCGCCTTCCTTGTAGATCGGATTGTCCAGCGGGCGGATCACGTCGTCGTTGTGGACCTCGGCGCCTTCGAGGTTCTCGCCCACGGTCTTGCCGGTCACCGTCATTGCGTCCAGGTGCAGCATGCCGCCGTCGCGCAAGCGGGACATCAGGCCGCGCATGCCACCGGCGTAGTAGAAATCTTCCATCAGATATTCGCTGCCGCTGGGCCGGATATTGGCGATCACCGGCACCTTGCGGCTGAACGCGTCGAAGTCGTCCAGTGAGACCGCGCAGTGCGCGCCGGCGCGGCGCGACATGGCCACCAGGTGGATGATGGCATTGGTGGAGCAACCTTCGGCCATGGCCACGGTGATCGCGTTCTCGAAGCTCTTGCGGCTGAAGATGGCTGCCGGTGTCAGGTCTTCCCACACCATGTCGACGATGCGCCGCCCGCACTGGGCCGCCATGCGCGGATGGTTGGCGTCGGGCGCCGGAATGCTGGATGCACCCGGCAGCGTCATGCCCAGGGCCTCGGCTATCCCCATCATCGTGGCGGCCGTGCCCATCACCATGCAGGTGCCGTGGCTGCGGGCAATGCCGCCTTCAACTTCCAGCCATTGGGTCTCGGTGATGTTGCCGGCGCGACGTTCGTCCCAGTATTTGAAGGCATCCGAGCCCGAGCCCAGTGTCTTGCCCTTCCAGTTGCCGCGCAGCATCGGGCCGGCCGGCAGGTAGATACACGGGAAACCGGCCGAAATTGCGCCCATCATCAGCGCCGGCGTGGTCTTGTCGCAACCACCCATCAGCACCGCACCGTCCACCGGGTGGCAACGCAGCAGTTCCTCGGTTTCGATCGCCAGCAGATTGCGGTACAACATCGTCGTGGGCTTGACGAAATTCTCCGCCAGCGAGATCGCCGGCAACTCCAGCGGAAAACCGCCCGCCTGGAAGATGCCGCGCTTCACATCTTCAACCCGCTGCTTGAAATGCGTATGGCAGTTGTTGATGTCGCTCCAGGTATTGATGATGGCGATCACCGGTTTGCCTTGCCAGTCGGTATGCTCATAGCCCATCTGCATGGCGCGCGATCGGTGGCCGAAGGAGCGAAAGTCGTCAGGGGCGAACCAGCGCGCGCTGCGCAACTGTTCGTAGGTTTTGCGGGTCATGGCTTTCCTCGGGTATGGGGGTCAGGATCGGTCAAGGCATGTCGGCCAGATACCGGCGCCCCGACTGCGTGTTGTGCCGTGGGGTGCAGCAAGCATAGCGCCTGCGACCGGGGAGGGCGCACGACGGGGAACGCGAC
>JBKJRR010000299.1:0-2964 GCA_046594635.1 Burkholderiaceae bacterium | reverse complement strand
CTCAGGGTGCCCTTGATCTTGAAACCCTGACCCAGGTCGTATTTGGCACCCAGCCACAACTGCGTCTGGGTGAATACCGTGTCCCTGGTCTTGAGCGCGCGACCGGGGACGACATCGTCTGTCCAGATGCGCTGGCGATCGGTATCCGGATCGAACTGGCATCCGTTGGCCTGGTTTCCATTTGCCGACGGATGGACAAACGGACACTGGTTGTTAGATCGCGTCACCACGATCTCGCCAAACCCATTGATGGTGAACATGCCGTCGGGGCCGAATTCGATGGCCTGGCTGGCGCTCGAAGCGCCCAAAGCTGCAAACACCAAGCCCCACCGCAAGTGCGACATCGCGCCCCCCGCCGATGCCGGTCGCAAAACGGTCTTGCACAGCTTGAGCGGGTGTGTCATGTTGTCTCCATTCCGAAAATTTGAAAGCGCTTTCACGAGTTTACTCAGGGTTGCAATTACCCGTCAACGCCCCATACCCCCGTGTTTTCCCTAGCCGGAGCCAAAAAGACGCTTGGACACCACACCCGCGAAGTCGCGGGTAAACCACTACGGGTAATCCTGCGGATGCAGTTTGAAAGCGCTTTCACTATGATTGTCAGTCTGTCGACGACCGTCCAAAGAAGGAACTTCCATGCGATTGAAAAAAGGCTGGCAACTTGCGCTGCTGGTTATGTGCGGCGCACTCACAAGCGTTGCAGCGCAGCCCATGAAACTGGGCGCAGGCACCTACTACCTTGCCCCGCGCAACGATGACAAACCACCTCCGGCGGCCCCGTTTCGCACGCCGGACATGCTCAAGCTGGCGGCGCCGACCACCCAGTGGTATTCGACGCTGATATTCAACCCCAAGCCCGAGGCGCTGTTCGCCCACCCACTGACGGTAAGGACCACGGCGGCCGGCCTGGAACTGGCCCTGCCCAGCAAAGTAGTGGTGCCAACCGAGTTCCGTACGACCGAGATCCACTATCCGCACGCCGACGCATTGCTGATCGCTCCGGCGGACTTCGAGCCGGGCCCGCCCAAGCTGGCCCGCGCGTCGGACTGGGCGATCGACATCGCGATGGACCGCGGAGCAGACCAGATGCACGCGACAGTGGCGCACGGTAGCCCGTACGCCCATGTCACGCTGTCGCGCGGTGACGTGCGCATCAAGCTGCCATCGGCCGGTGTTCGCATTGGCGCTGATGGCGACGCACGCGTACTCGCGCTGCGCGTAGGGGCAAAGCCCTATGCCATTTTCGGCCCCACTGGTGTTCGCTGGGAGCAGGTCTCGCCGACCGAATGGATCGGCCGCCTTCCGCCCGGCAAAGGCTATCTCTCGGCTGCCGCCCTGCCGGACGAGCAGCCAGCGAGCCTGCAGTTGTTGACCCGCCATGCCTACGCCTTCCTGCAGGACACGCGCGTCGACTGGCGTTTTGACGCCGCGACCAGCAAAGTGCAGAGCACCTTCACCGCCAAGACCCGCATCATGGAGGGCGCCGACAACGGGCCTTTGCTCGGGCTATACCCGCACCAGTGGTACAAGAACGTGGCCCTTGAGGGCAAACTCGGCCCGTCATACGACAGCATCCGCGGCAAGATCCGCCTGCTCGCAGCCAGTCAGTTCACGATCGAACGCACCTACCACGGCATCTTGCCGCACTGGCCCGGTATCACTACGGGAACCGCGGCAAAGGAGGTCAACGACCAGTTGAAGATCGACCTGCGCAAGCGGCGCGAGTTGATCCCGGCGCGGGAAAACCGCGACGATTGGCGCGTCAGTGCCTACTGGCAGGGCAAGGGCTTGACCCGCACGACCCAGCTGGCAGCGGTGGCCGAGCAGCAGGGCGACGCGGCCACGCGCGACCAGCTGCTTGCGCTGACGAAGGAACGCATGGAATGGTGGTTCGGCGGCACGGGTCGCAGCTATTTCCACTACGACAAGGGCTTGGGAACGGTTGTCGCTTATCCGGACGAATTTTTCGCCGTCAAGGAGATGAACGACCACCACTTCTGGTACGGCTACTGGATTCGCGCGGCAGCTGAAATCGCGCTGCGCGACCCGGCCTGGGCGGCAAAAGAGCAATGGGGCGGCATGATCGACATGCTCGTGGCCGATATCGCCATGCCGCAGCGCGGCCGTAGTGACTTTCCGTTCCTGCGACCGTTCGACCCCTACTCCGGGTTCTCGATGGCGTCGGGTATCGGCCTGTACGACTTTGGCAATGGCCAGGAGTCCACCTCGGAGGCGATCGCCGCCTGGGCCAGCATCATCCTTTGGGGAGAAGCCACAGGTAACCGGGAGTTGCGCGACCTCGGCATCTACTTGTACACCACCGAGATCGACGCGGTCAGCCACTACTGGTTCGACATGCATGGCCTGGTGTTCCCGCCCGAATACAAGAATGTCGAAGCCAGCTGGGTGTTCGGCGGCAGATACGCGCACAAGACCTGGTGGACTGACGAACCGCGCCAGACCAAGGGCATCAACCTGCTGCCAATGACCTCTTTCTCAACCTATCTCGGGAGCGACCCGGCCTACGTGAAGCGCAATGTCGCGGCGCTGAAACCCGAGACGGACGCCTACAACGCGATCGGCAAGTTCCCGCCCAATCCACCGCCCAAGGATGTCTGGCAGGACATATTCGCAAAATACCTGGCGCTGGCCGACCCGGCAGCGGCTCTTGCGCAATGGGACAAGTTCGGCAGTGTCGAAGGCGGCGATACACGCACCCATACGCTGCACTGGATGCTGAGCCTGCAGGCCATGGGTTTGCCTGATTTCAGCGTGACCGCCGACACGGCCCTGTATTCGGTCTTCAAACGTCCGGATGGCAGCAAGACCTATCTGGCGTACAACGCCGGCAAGACACCGCTGAACGTGAAATTCAGCGACGGCAAGACGTTGTCCGTGGCTGCAGGGACACTCGGCCGAACGCAATGACGCTTGGCAGTTGTGCTCGGCTTCTGCTGAGCGCGA
>JBKJRR010000261.1:0-10655 GCA_046594635.1 Burkholderiaceae bacterium | reverse complement strand
TGATGATGGGGGCCGGCATCGTCAGTCGTCTGTTGTCGGGCTGGATCTCGGACCACATTGGTGGTCTGCATACGCTGCTGCTGGGTTCTGTGCTGCAAGGCATCGCGCTGCTGATGTTCCTGCCCTCCGACGGTCTGGTACCACTGTACGTCGTCTCCGCGCTGTTCGGACTGTTCCAGGGCGGGATCGTGCCCAGTTATGCGCTGATCGTGCGAGAGTACTTCGCGCCGATGCAGGCGGGAGCAAGGGTGGGTACCGTACTGATGGCCACGTTGCTGGGCATGGCATTCGGAGGCTGGATGTCGGGTGCAATTTTTGACTGGACCGGTTCCTATAGGGCGGCTTTTGTCAATGGCATCGCCTGGAACGGCCTTAACCTGGCGATTGTCGGCTTCCTGATCTACCGCGCACGTACCGGTCGTCCGCCGATACGGCCAGTGGTGGCACAAGGCGTTGTGGTGACCTGAACCATGGCGGGCCCGCTGCAGCAAGCCGATCGCCGGCGTTGGCTGCAACTTGCTCTGGCCGGTGTGACGGCCACATGGCTGCCCCGATCGTCGCGCGCAAGCATACGATTCGAGGACTACCCCTTTGCGCTGGGTGTGGCCAGCGGTTCACCGCAGTCCGATTCGGTGGTGTTGTGGACCCGGTTGGTGCGGGCGCGCACCTTCCCTATGGCCAGCCAGACCGGGCCACTCACGGTGTTTTGGGAAGTCGCCGAAGACGAAGGTTTTCTGCGCGTGGTGCGCAAGGGTCAGGCGCTGGCTCGGCCGGAACTGGCGCACAGCGTCCATGTCGAGGTGCATGGCCTGGCACCCGATCGCTGGTATTTCTACCGCTTCATGGCGGGCGACGCGGTCAGTGCGGTGGGGCGTACGCGCAGCCTGCCGCTGCCCGATGCACAAGTGAGCCGTTTGCGCGTGGCCTATGCGTCGTGCCAGAAGTGGGAGGACGGCTATTTCTCGGCCTGGCGTCATATGCGCGACGAACGGCTCGACGCGGTCATCTTCCTGGGCGACTACATCTACGAATATCCGGGCAACAACACCGGATTGCGCAGCCCTGGCGGAGGTTGGGTGCTGGATCTGGGCGGATACCGACGCCGTTATGCCGTTTACAAGAGTGACCCGGATTTGCAAGCCATGCACCAGGCCTGCCCCTGGTGGCTGACCTGGGACGACCACGAGGTTCAGAACGACTATGCGGGCGAGCATGCCGGATTTGGCGGTGCGGGCGATCCTTCATCCCCCCTGGCATTCGCCGCGCGGCGTCAGGCGGCCTACCAGGCGTATTACGAACACATGCCCTTGCGCGCGTGTGCGCTGGCAGCGGCGTTCGGCGGCACAGGTCCGGCAGCCTTGCGTATCCATGACCGCGCACAGTACGGTCGGCTGGCGTCGCTGCATATGCTTGATGCTCGCCAGTTCAAGCATGCGCAGGTCTGCACGCGTGACGGCAGGGCCGGTGCAGGGCTGGTCGATCCGGCGACTTGCGCGCACTGGGCTGATCCGGCGCGCAGCTTGCTCGGCATGGCACAGGAGCATTGGCTCGACGCTTCTCTGTCCAACGCCCAGACCCGCCAGACACACTGGAACGTGTTGGCGCAGCAAACTGTGTTTGCGCAGCGCGACTTCCGGCCGGGCACGGGCCGTCTACTGACGAACGATACCTGGGACGGTTATCCGGCTGCGCGCCGGCGCCTGACTGACGGACTGCGCCGGCACGACGTGCCCAATCCGGTGTTCCTGGGAGGCGACATCCACGCAAACTGGGTTGGCCATGTGCTGGCCGACCATGAGCGTGCAGATTCGCACGCGGTGGCGGTGGAACTGTGCGGCACCAGCATCACCTCAAAGGGCGGAGGCAATGGCCGCATGGCAGCTCTGCTGGCAGCGAATCCCCACTGCGTATTTGCCGATGGCGAGCAGCATGGTTATGGTGTCGCCGAGTTCACGCAGGCGCGCCTGCAAGCTGAACTGCGGGTCATCAGCGATGTACGAAAGCCCGATGCCGGCATATCGACTTTGGCAGCGTTTACCGTGGAGTCGGGACGACCGCGTCTGCTGCGCAACTGAACGCCGGGCGGGTGTCAAGGCGGTGCGCCAACTGGTGACGCGCGCTTTTCGTGGCTCTTTTGCATCACGACTTCGACCGAGCCGTCGGCATTCTGGCGTTCGAGGCGCACCACGAAGCCCCAAAGATAGGCCAGGTGCTCCAGTACCTTGGCGCTGGACGCATCGAGTGGCCGGCGCCGGTGCGCGAAATGGCGAAGCGTCAGCGAACGGTCGCCCCGCAGGTCGACGTTCCATACTTGTAGATTGGGATCGCGCCGGCCCAGGTCGTATTGTTCGGACAGCTTCTGGCGTACCAACTGGTATCCGGCTTCGTCGTGGATGGCGCCGATCTGCAGTTTGGCTTTTTTGTCATCGTCGAGCACCGAGAAGAAACGGAACTCGCGCATCAGCCGCGGCGAAAGGTACTGTGCAATGAAACTTTCGTCCTTGAAATTCTGCATTGCGAAGTCGAAGGTATCGCGCCAATCGCTGCCGGCAATCTGTGGAAACCAGAGCCGGTCTTCGTCGTCAGGTGTCTCGCAGATGCGCCGGATGTCGCGCCACATCGCAAAACCCAGCGCATAGGGATTGATGCCGGTGTAGTGTGGGCTGTTATACGGTGGCTGGTACACCACGTTGGTGTGTGACTGCAGGAATTCCAGCATGAAGCCGTCGGACACCGCGCCTTCGTCGTACAAGGTGTTGAGCAGCGTGTAGTGCCAGAACGTCGCCCATCCTTCATTCATCACCTGGGTCTGGCGCTGCGGATAGAAGTATTGCCCGATCTTGCGCACAATGCGTATCACTTCGCGTTGCCAGGGTTCGAGCAATGGCGCATGTTTCTCGACGAAATACAGCAGGTTTTCTTCAGGTTCTGGTGGAAATCTCTTTTCTTGCGCGGGGCGCTCACGTTCGGCCAAGGGTGGCAGAGTGCGCCACAAGGCGTTGACCTGGCTCTGCAAGTAATCGGAGCGGACCTGCTGGCGCTCGGTCTCCTTGGCCAGCGAAAGCTGCGAGGATCGTTTGTAGCGGTCGACACCGACTGTCTGCAGCGCATGACAGGCGTCAATCACCCGTTCGACAGCCGCGATGCCATGTTGCTCCTCGCACTGCGCGATATAGTGCCGCGCGAACACCAGGTAGTCGACGATGGCGTCGGCACTGGTCCATTGCCGGAACAGGTGGTTGCCCTTGAAGAATGAGTTGTGACCATAGGCAGCATGGGCGATGACCAGAGCCTGCATCGGCAGTGTGTTCTCCTCCATCAGGTAGGCAATACACGGGTTGGAATTGATGACAATTTCGTAGGCCAGCCCCATCTGACCGCGCCGATAGCGGTTCTCGGTGGCAAGGAAGTGTTTGCCGAACGACCAGTGGTGGTAATACACCGGCATGCCGATCGCAGCGTAGGCATCCATCATCTGCTCAGAGCTGATGATCTCGAGCAGGTGCGGATAGCAGTCGAGCCGGTAACGTGCGGCAACGCGGCCGATGGCCTCGTCGTATTGTTCGATCGCCTCGATTGTCCATTCCGAGCCAGCGGGCAGTTCAAGTTTCACAATTTCACCCTCGCGCAAGGCGCTGCGGTGCGAGCTTGCGTGGGAACGGCCCGGCGTTTCGTTCATGCTCCCTGCACCCCACGTTTGCGAAAAAGCTCGCGGAACACCGGATAAATATCGTGCAGGCTGCCTATGCGCTGCATCGCGAAGTGCCCCGGATGGCGGGTCTGCAGCTTTTCGTATTCGCGCCAAAGGTTCTGCGGTGGACCATCGGTGATCTCGATATAGGCGAAATACTGGGTCAGCGGCAGCAGTGCGTCTTGCAGCAGTTCGCGGCACCGCGGCGAATCGTCGTTCCAGTTATCGCCATCCGATGCCTGTGCGCCATAGATGTTCCACTGGTTGCCCGAATAGCGTTCGGCGATGACGGTGCGCATCAGCTCCAGTGCACTCGACACCACGGTTCCGCCGGTTTCGCGTGAGCGGAAGAAGTCATCCTCGTCAACCTCCACTGCTACCGTGTGATGGCGGATGAACACCACTTCCGTGTGTTCGTAGTTGCGGTTCAGGAACAGGTACAGCAACATGAAGAAACGTTTGGCGATGTTCTTGCGTTCTTCGTCCATCGAACCGGACACGTCCAGCAGGCAGAACATCACCGCCTGGGTTGTCGGCTGTGGCAAGCGGACCCGATTGTTGTAACGCAGGTCAAAGGTGTCGATGAAGGGGACAGCGTCAATGCGGGCGCGCAGGCGTGCAATTTCCTGCTGCAACTGCGCCTTGTGCGGGTCGGGTGCGTCAGGGTCGGCGCCCGCATCTGTACATGCCTGCAACCATTCACGCAAGGCGTTCTCCAGCAGATGCAGACGGGTCTTGGTCGGCGAGCCAATGGCAATTCTCCGGCCTGCGGCGCCTCGCATGGTGCGGCTCAGGTTGATATTGGTCGGCACGCCACTCTGGGTGAATCCAGATCGCACGCGCTTGAAGTTCTCGATGCGCGCCAGCTGACGCTTGACCATATGGGGCAGGGCGAGTTCGTCGAAGAAGATGTCGAGGAACTCGTCGCGGCTCAAGGTGAATACAAATTCGTCAAGTCCTTCGCCTTCAGTGCTGGCCTGGCCCCGCCCGGATCCGCCGGCCGCACCCTGGGGGCGCTCCACCTGGTCGCCGCGCGCAAAGCGATCGTTGCCCGGATTGATGTTTTCCCACTCACCGCCACGGCCGTGTCCGAACTGCGGTTCGGCGATGTCCTGGCCCGGTATGCCGACCTTTTCGCCGTTATCCAGGTCACGCACGCCACGCCTGCCAATCGCGTCGGAGACGGCCTTGCGGATCTGGCCCTTGAATCTGCGGATGAAGCGGGCACGATTGACCGAGCTCTTGTTCTTGCTGTCGAAGCGGCGGTCAACAATGCGTACGGTCATGGAAGAAACCGTGTCGTTGTCGCGTCAGGATGACTTGCGTACGCGCAGATACCATTCGCACAAAAGACGCACCTGCTTTTCGGTATAACCTTTGCTGATCATGCGATCCACGAAGTCCTGATGCTTCTTCTGGTCGTCGGCGCTGGCCTTGGCGTTGAAAGATATCACCGGCAGCAGGTCCTCGGTGTTGGAGAACATCTTCTTCTCGATCACAACGCGCAGCTTCTCATAAGACGTCCAGCTGGGATTGAGGCCATCGTTCCTGGCGCGTGCGCGGAGCACAAAATTGACGACTTCGTTGCGGAAGTCCTTGGGATTGGATATGCCCGCGGGCTTCTCCATCTTCTCGAGTTCGTCGTTGAGTGCTGAGCGGTCGAGCATCTCGCCGGTGTTTACGTCGCGATATTCCTGGTCCTGAATCCAGAAATCGGCATAGGTGACATAGCGATCGAAGATGTTCTGGCCGTATTCGGAATAACTTTCCAGATAGGCGGTCTGGATTTCCTTGCCGATGAACTCGGCATAACGCGGCGACAGGTACTCCTTGATCGTGCGCAGGTATTTTTCCTCGATCTCGGGTGCGTATTGCTCCTGTTCGATCTGCTGTTCAAGCACATACATCAGGTGCACCGGATTGGCCGCAATCTCCCGATGGTCAAAGTTGAACACGCGCGATAGGATCTTGAAGGCAAATCGCGTAGACAGACCGGTCATGCCTTCATCGACGCCGGCAAAATCTCGGTATTCCTGGTAACTTTTTGCCTTTGGGTCGGTATCTTTCAGGTTCTCGCCGTCATAAACCCGCATCTTCGAAAAAATGCTTGAATTCTCCGGCTCCTTCAAGCGCGACAGCACCGAGAACTGCGCCAGCATGCGCAGGGTGTCGGGTGCGCGCGGTGCCTGTGACAGCGATGAATTGGCCACCAGCTTTTCGTAGATGTGGATTTCGTCGGACACGCGCAGCGAGTAGGGCACCTTGACGATGTAAATGCGATCGAGGAATGCTTCGTTGTTGCGGTTGTTCTTGAAGGTCAGCCATTCGGCCTCGTTCGAATGGGCCAGCACCAGGCCATCAAACGGGATCGCACCAAAGCCCTCGGTGCCCTTGTAGTTGCCCTCCTGCGTGGCGGTGAGCAGCGGATGCAGCACCTTGATCGGTGCCTTGATCATCTCGACGAACTCGAGCACCCCGCGATTGGCCAGACAAAGGCCGCCAGAGTAGGAGTAGGCGTCCGGGTCGTCCTGTGAGAAGCTTTCGAGCTTGCGGATGTCGATTTTGCCTACCAGCGAAGAGATGTCCTGGTTGTTCTCGTCGCCGGGCTCGGTCTTGGCCACCGCGATCTGCGACAACACCGATGGATGCAAGCGCACGACGCGGAATTTCGTGATGTCTCCGCCATACTCGTGCAAGCGCTTGACCGCCCACGGGCTCATGATGGTCGTCAGGTAACGTTGTGGGATGCCGTAGTCGTCCAGCAGCAACTGCGCATCTTCCACCGGGTTGAACAGGCCCAGCGGCGACTCGTGTACCGGAGAGCCCTTGATCGCATAGATTGGAATCTTCTCCATCAACTGCTTGAGCTTTTCTGCCAGTGTGGACTTGCCGCCGCCGACCGGCCCGAGCAGATAAAGGATCTGCTTCTTTTCTTCCAGCCCTTGCGCAGCGTGCCGGAAGTAGGAAACGATATGCTCGATCGCCTCTTCCATGCCATACAGGTCGCCGAAGCTGGGGTAGCGACGCAGCATCTTGTTGGCGAAGATGCGCGACAGGCGCTGGTCAATGCGCGTGTCGATCAGCTCGGGCTCGCCAATCGCGCTGAGCATGCGTTCGGCCACACTGGCATACGCGCCGTTGTCGCGCTTGCATAGATCCAGGTACTCCTGGATCGACATTTCTTCTTCCTGCGCAGCTTCGAAGCGGCCTTGATATCGTGCAAAGATTGTCATCTCCACCCTCCTTGATGCGAAGTGCATCACGATGGGTGGAGATGCACTCCTGAACAAAGTTCAACTCATCATAACGAAACTACCACCGTTGCGGGAGCGATGGGCCTTTTCAATTCAACGCGCATGAAGAAGAATGGTTGACAGGCTGCCATACGAGCTGGCCGCACCGGCGTTGCGCATGGGTTTGTCGGCATAGATTTCAGCGGATAAGAATGTCGTTCTTGACCTGACGCACGCCTTTGACGTCGCGGGCGAGCTGGACTGCGCGATTGCGCTCGGCCACTGTCTTGACGAAGCCAGCCAGTTGCACCGTAGCCTTGAAGGTCTCCACGTTGATCGACAGACCGCTGACGGCAGGGTCGTTGAGCAAGACCGATTTGACGCGTGAGGTGATCACCGTGTCGTCGATGTATTCACCCGTACTTTCCTGTTGTGCTGTTCCAGCGCAGGCAGCCAGTAGTGCCGAAAAAGCGACGGCGAGGATGATGCGGGTCATGTGCTTGAAGTTCATGGTGAGGTCTCCTGTCGTAGATTGAAGTTGAAGGAAATTGCTGCCCTGCGTCGAGGCGTCGTATCGCCAGGACTGCCAGGCGCCAGACTTGGCCGCGTGCGCGGGTCGCTTGTGGAACACCGTCAATCAGCGGCGCGCCACCAGTTCGGTCAGGGACAGGGGGCGCGGATCTTCGTCGTCGCGCTGGTTGGGCATGTGCACGACAGACGCGGACCCCATGCGCTCGTTGAGCAGCCTGAACTCGGTGGATATCAACTTGTGCAGGTTCTCCATGCGTGAAGCCTCGGCTTTATCGGCCAATTCCTGTACACGTCGAATCTCCTTGAGCAGTTTGCGAGTCTCGAGCAGCGAACCGATCTGGTTGTACAGATAGGCCATCAGGAAGAAGGCGAATATCACACCGGCCACACCCAGCAGCACGATGCCAAGCGGTGCCTGGATTTGCCACAACACCAGGTCCAGCGGCGCTTGCGCGCTTAGCGTGCCCCAGTTGAGCACGCACAAGGCGCCTACGATGGCCAATGCGCCCCAGGCGAGCAGGTTGCTGATTCGCTTCATTGATCTCTCCGGTTGTTACAGGTGCAAGGACTGTAGATCGACAAATCTGCAAGTTCTCCAACCAATGTATATTGACACAGTTGCAAGGAGAACGGCGGTTGGACCCCCGGATGGCCGATGAGCGCATCGTCATGTGGGTCTGCAACTTCCGCCACGCGCTGCGCATGCAGCAGGCCGCGCAGCAGCGGGCGGCGTCAACCGGGGGGGTGGGCGACCGGCACGCGCCGGCCGTGCATCACTGCCCGGGCTGCAGCACTTCCAGCAACCGGTCCAGGCCACCCGTATCGATGCAGACCATGGCCTGCTCGCGTACGCGCGGCTTGGCGTGGTACGCCACCGACAGGCCGGCCACCGACATCATTGGCAGGTCATTGGCGCCATCTCCGACCGCAATGGCTTGTGCGCCTGACAGTCTCAACTGTTCGCAGGTCTGCAGCAGCATGCGTCGCTTTTCCGCACCGTCGCAGATGTCACCCCATTCCTGGTCGCACAAGCGGCCGGTCAGAAGTCCGTCTTCTACTTCCAGCACATTGGAGCGCGCGAAGTCCAGCGTCATCTGCTCGCGCACACGATCGGTGAACCAGGTGAAACCACCGCTCACAAGCAAGGTCCTGAGCCCTGCGCCCTGGCATGCCTTTACCAGTTCTGCCGCGCCTGGATTGAGTCTAAGCCGGTCGCGATAGACCGTCTCCAGGTGGGTTAGCGGCACACCGGCCAGCAGGGCCACGCGGCGCCGCAGGCTTTCCTTGAAGTCGGTGATCTCGCCGCGCATGGTTGCCTCGGTGATGGCCGCGACCTCGCCCTTGCGCCCGGCCGCAGATGCAATCTCGTCGATACATTCGATATTGATCAGGGTCGAGTCCATGTCAAACGCGATCAGGCCGAAATCGCGCAGGCGCAAGGGCGGTGTGAAGCGCTGGACATACAGCCCTGGGGCGTGTTCGGAGAGAGACATGGGATGGCGTGGTCCGTTGAATAAAACAGGGGCCTGGCGACTCAAGCCGCAGTGGGTTCGGTCCGCTCAAGCGGCTGGCCCAGGCTGCGCAGCACGTCGCGTACCAGCTGGGCGCGCTCATGGGGCTGGGCCAGTGCGCGCTCGATGCGCAGTTTTTCATTGCCAGCCAGCTTGATATGGTGATTCTTGCGGATCAGCTCGATGATGCGCGTCGAGTCGATCGGCGGGACCTTGCAGAACGTGATGATGATCAGCCCCGGCGTGGCATCGACTTTCACGACGCCATAGGCACGGGCCAGCACACGCAGCCGGTGTACGTCGATCAGGGTCTGGGCCTGTGCTGGCAGCTTGCCAAAGCGATCCACGAGTTCCTCCAGCAAGCCGTCGATCTGGGCGCTGTTCTTCGCGCTCGCCAATTTTTTGTAAAAGCTCAGGCGAAGGTGCACGTCGCCGCAATAGTCGCTCGGCAGCAAGGCCGGTGCGTGCAGATTGATGTCGGTAGTCACGCTCAGCGGCGACAGAAGGTCGGGCTCCTGGCCCGCTTTGAGCGCGCGCACGGCTTCGGCCAACATCTCGTTGTAGAGTTGAAAACCGATCTCCAGGATGTTGCCGCTCTGGTTCTCGCCGAGCACCTCACCGGCGCCCCGGATCTCCAGGTCGTGCATGGCCAGGTAGAAGCCGGAGCCGAGTTCCTCCATCTGCTGAATCGCCTCGAGCCTCTGGCTGGCCTGCTTGGTCAGGCCTTGCAGATCCGGAACCATCAGATAGGCGTAGGCCTGGTGATGACTGCGGCCGACCCGTCCACGCAACTGGTGCAGCTGGGCCAGGCCGAATTTGTCGGCCCGGCTCATGACGATGGTATTCGCCGTAGGCACGTCGATACCGGTCTCGATGATGGTCGAGCACAGCAGCAGGTTGTAGCGCTGTGCGATGAAGTCGCGCATCACGCTCTCGAGCTGGCGCTCCGGCATCTGGCCGTGCGCCACCGCGATGCGCGCTTCGGGCAACAACTCCTCAAGCAAGGCACGGCGGTTCTCGATGGTCTCGACTTCGTTGTGCAGGAAGTAGACCTGGCCGCCACGCTTGAGTTCGCGCAAAACGGCTTCGCGGATCACACCATTGCCTTCGGTACGTACGAAGGTCTTGATGGCCAGGCGGCGTTGCGGCGCGGTGGCGATGACGCTCAGGTCTCGCAAGCCCTCAAGCGCCATTCCGAGCGTGCGCGGGATCGGGGTGGCGGTCAGGGTCAACACGTCGACCTCGGCGCGCAACGCCTTCATGGCTTCCTTGTGGCGCACGCCAAAGCGGTGCTCCTCGTCAATCACCAGCAGGCCCAGGTTCTTGAAACGGGTGTCCTGACTGAGTAGTTTGTGCGTTCCGACCACGATGTCGATGGTGCCGTCGGCCAGGCCCTTGATGGCGGCGGTGATTTCCTTGCCGGATCGGAAGCGGCTCATTTCGGCCACTTTCACTGGCCATTTGGCAAATCGATCCGAGAGAGTATGGAAGTGCTGTTCGGCCAGCAGCGTCGTGGGCGCAAGAAAGGCCACCTGCTTGCCACCGGTAACCGCGACGAAGGCGGCACGCAGCGCGACCTCGGTCTTGCCGAACCCCACATCGCCACAGACCGAGGTCGCGCTACGCGCCGCCTTCGTCGCGGTTACCGGTGGCAAGCAGGTGGCCTTTCTTGCGCCCACGACGCTGCTG
>JBKJRR010000236.1:0-3077 GCA_046594635.1 Burkholderiaceae bacterium | reverse complement strand
CGTGGACTGTAGCCGCAGAACATAACTTTAGTCTCCTGGTCGCGAATGGCGCGCAAGACGCGACCGGCCTTGCTCTTGACCACGAAGCGACACAGCAGGTAGCTCGCGCACACCACCACAATCGTAGTGAGGTATAATATGAGCTTGGTGTCGGCACTGGCCAGCGAATAGCCGAGCATGCGCTTGAAGTCGGTCATGCCGTTGTTGCCGCCAAAGCCGGTCTCGTTGCGGAAGAACAGCAGCATCGCGGCGAAGGTCATGGCCTGCGTGATGATCGAGAAATACACGCCCTTGATGCGCGAGCGAAACGCAAAATAGCCGAAAACGAAAGCCACCAGGCCAGGTACGAGCACGACCAGCAGCATCGTGGCGACGAAGCTGTCACTCAGGGCCCATTGCCAGGGCAACTCCTTCCAGTCCAGGAACACCATGAAGTCGGGCAGATCACTCTTGTAATTGCCGTCGCGCCCGATCTGGCGCATCAGGTACATGCCCATCGCGTAGCCCCCCAGCGCAAAGAACAGGCCGTGCCCCAGACTCAGGATGCCGGTGTAGCCCCAGATAAGGTCCATGGCCAGTGCCAGGATCGCATAACACATGATCTTGCCGAGCAAGGCCACGGCATAGTCGCTCATGTGAAGCGGGCTGCCCGGGGCTACCACCAGGTTGAGCATCGGGGCCAGCACACAGACCATCAGTGCGGCGACGGCAAAAGCCGACCATCCACCGCGCGTCAGCAAGGGACTGCGCTGCGGCAGTTGCACCTGGGGTTTGAAGACGTCGGCCTTCATGCTTCGGCACTCCGGCCCTTCATCGCGAAGATGCCTTGGGGGCGCTTCTGGATGAAGATGATGATGAACAGCAAAACCGCAATCTTGGCCAGCACCGCGCCGGTCTGGCCTTCGAGAAACTTGTTCAGCAGGCCCAGGCCCATCGCCGCATATACCGTGCCGGCCAACTGCCCCACACCGCCGACGACCACCACCAGAAAGGCATCGACGATGTAGCTCTGACCCAGGTCCGGGCCGACGTTGCCGATCTGGCTAAGCGCACAGCCGGCCAGTCCGGCAATGCCTGAACCCAAAGCGAACGCATAGGTGTCGACACGCGCGGTATTCACACCCATGCAGGCTGCGATAGGCCGGTTCTGGGTGACGCCACGCACGAACAGGCCCAACCGGGTACGCGCGATCAACCAGCCAACCGCCAGCAGCACCGCGAAGGCAAAGGCAACGATGACCAGTCGGTTGTACGGCAGGCTGAGATTGCCCAGCACCTGCACACCGCCGCTCATCCAGCTCGGATTCTCCACCGTCACGTTCTGCGCACCAAAAACCGTGCGCGCCAGTTGCATCAGCATCAGGCTGATACCCCAGGTGGCCAGCAGGGTTTCCAGCGGCCGGCCGTACAGGAAGCGGATCACACTGCGCTCCAGCGCAGCACCCATCAGCGCCGCAGCGAGAAACGCCATCGGCACGGCAGCCACCAGATACCAGTCGAACGCCGTGGGCAGATATCTCTGGAACAACCCCTGTACGACGTAGGTCGCATAGGCGCCCACCATCATCAGTTCGCCATGGGCCATGTTGATGACGCCCATCAAACCGTAGGTGATGGCCAACCCCAGCGCCACCAGCAACAGGATGGACCCCAGACTAATGCCACTGAACATCGCACCCAGCCGATTGCCCCAGGCCAATCGCTCCTCGACCTGCGCCAGGCTGGCCTGCAGCGCCGCTTTGACGACGGAGTCTTGCTCGACCCGCAAACGCTCAAGCAGTACGGTCTTGCCATTGCGGTTCTTGCCTTGTGCCAGCAAACGGGCTGCGTCTAGCCGCTTCCCGGCGTCGCTGCTGCCCAGCAACATGGCGCCGCGCACCTGCTCGAGTTGCTCGCGCAGTCCGGTGTCTGATTCGGCGGCCAACGCCTTTTCGATTAACGGCAGCTTGGTCTCGTCGGTTTCGCCGAGCAGGGTACGCACCGCCTCGCTGCGCACCTTCACGTCTTTGGAGAGCAGCTTGATTGAAGCCATCGCGGAATCGAGCTCGCCGCGCAGACGGTTGTTGACCATGGCGTCTTCGGCGCCTTCGGGCAGAGCGACCTCCTGCCCACTAACCGGATCGAAGGTCTTGTCGCCACGCGCGATGAACACCTTGCCTGCGGCCACCTTGACGCCATCTTCCGACAGAGCCTGCAGCAAGACCAGGGTCCGCTCGTCGGCACCGACCAACGAGCGGTTCAGGGCCTCGATGCGCGCATCCGTCTCACCAACGGACATCGCCAGCGCATCCTGCATCGTCAGGGCGTGCGCCGAAGTGACGCCCCACAACAACGCAGCCACGAGAACCTGAAACAGACGCCCGAGCATGTTGGTAATTTCCTTGCAATGAACCGACAGGGGGACGCTGCAACAGAACCGTGCAGCGCGAAAAGGCATGTTGCGTGCGACCGCGCCCAACAGCTTCCCAGGCTCTGGGGCCCGGGAAGCTGCCAAGCTGCGCGGACGGCGACCCGACCTACTTCTTGGCCAGTTCCATCTTTGCCGGCTCATCAGCCTTCTTGTCGTTGCCTTCGATGTACGGGCTCCATGGCTTGGCCTTGACCGGGCCCGGCGTCTTCCAGACCACGTTGAACTGGCCATCGGCCTTGATCTCGCCGATGAACACCGACTTGTGCAGGTGGTGGTTCTTCTCATCCATCTTGGACGTGATGCCCGACGGTGCGGTGAAGGTCTGACCGGCCATGGCAGCGATCACCTTGTCGGTGTCGGTCGACTTGGCCTTCTCAACTGCCTGCTTCCACATATTGATGCCGATGTAGGTGGCCTCCATCGGGTCATTGGTCAGCGGCTTGTCCTTGTGGCCGGCAATGCCCTTGGCCTTGGCATAGTCGCTCCACTTCTTGATGAATGCGTCGTTGGCCGGGCTCTTGATCGACTGGAAGTAATTCCATGCCGCCAGGTGGCCGACCAGTGGCTTGGTATCCACACCACGCAGCTCTTCCTCGCCCACAGAGAACGCCACCACCGGCACGTCCTTGGCCTTGAGACCGGCATTTCCCAGTTCCTTGTAGAACGG
>JBKJRR010000177.1:0-4428 GCA_046594635.1 Burkholderiaceae bacterium | reverse complement strand
GCGTTGTTCGCGCGCCGCCGCCACGATAGGGTCGGTCAGCCGTTCGAACGCATCGCGTGTGACCAGTCCCGCTGGCTGGGCGATGGCGCTGAGCACATGCACCAGATCCCAGTCGTGTTTTCGCGCCGCGTCGCAGAAGCCTGCCAGTTCGGTATTCGAGTCACCGCGGCCGGCTATCGCCGAGGAGCCGTCGACGAAAAAGTCCTGCGCCATGAAACTCCCGTAGGTCGTGGGAACCTTGCTGAAGGTATTGGTTTCGTGCGCAAACTCGGCACTCAGTACGCGAAATCGGGTCATGAAAAGTAGGGGGGACGGGTTGTGGAGAAATGAAAGGCCGGAATTCCGGCCTGTGACTGCAGCTGTTGTGGCAGCAGATTCCGGCTGGAGGCTGCTCGCTACATTACACCAAAGGTCTCGAACGCCTGCACCGTGCTCATGCCGCCGCGAATCGCGTCGCGCACCGTGTTCTCGGCGCTGGCTTTCTCCAGGGCCTTGCTGATGGCTTCTTTCTCGGCCGAACGCGGAATCACCAGCACGCCATCGAGGTCACCGAACACGATGTCGCCCGGATGCACCCGCACGCCATTGATCTTCACTGGCACCCGGTAGTCGACCACTTTTCCCCGGGCACCCTGGTCCTGGGCGTAGCCACCATAGGAGAAAACCGGGAAACCGGCTTCCAGTACTTCGGGCGTGTCGCGCGAGTAGCCGTCGAGCACGGCACCGGCGGCTTTGAGGTGCTGGGCGCGATTGGTCATCAGGCCGCCCCACAAGGCGAACTGCGGCGCACATCCGGTAGCCACATAGACCTCGTGGGTCTTGAGGTCGTCCAGTGCCTGGAACAGCAGGCCGAAAGGTTGACGGCTGAGCGATAGCTTGCCCTCGGGTTCGCTGGCTGCAAAACAGTTGGTCTCGAGCACCGGCATGGCGCGACCGCACACCACCATGTCGCTGCGCAGTGCCTTGATATTGGGGCTCAGGAACTGGTGCAGCAGGCCCATCGTATCCAGGATGTCGCCGACCACAGCCGGAAACAGGCGCGCCTTCATCAGCGCAAACAATTCGTCATCGTCTTTCCACATGCAAGCTACTCCTTGGATACTGAACCAGCGATCATTCTAGGAGGCCGCCGCTCAGCAATATCCGGTCCCGGCCCGGATGCGGCAAAGAAAATATACTCACGCCTCGCACCGTGCGGCCTGATGCGCGTGCATCTTCGCGCCGGCGGCGCTCCACCATGACACCCAAAACTTGCTCCTTGACCCCTTTGCCGGCGAAACTGCGTTGGCGCCTTTCAGTGGCCCCGATGATGGACTGGTCCGACCGCCATTGCCGCTATCTGCACCGCCTGCTGTCGCGCGAAATCCTGCTGTATACCGAGATGGTGACCACCGGCGCGTTGATCCATGGCGACGTGCCACGCCACCTGCAGTTCAACATCGAAGAGCATCCGGTCGCATTGCAACTCGGCGGCAGCGAGCCGGCCGACCTGGCCCGTTGCGCGCAGTTGGGCGAGTTGTGGGGATATGACGAGATCAATCTCAATTGTGGCTGCCCCTCCGAGCGGGTACAACGTGGCGCCTTTGGCGCGTGTCTGATGGCCGAGCCCGGCCTGGTGGCCGATTGCGTCAAGGCCATGGTCGACGCGGTGTCGCTGCCGGTGACGGTCAAGCACCGCATCGGCATCGACAAGGGTGAGGACTATGGCTTTGTGCGCGATTTTGTCGGCCAGGTGAGCGAAGCGGGTTGCAATGTGTTCATCGTGCATGCGCGCAATGCCTGGCTCAAGGGCCTGTCGCCCAAGGCCAACCGCGAGGTGCCGCCGCTGCGGTACGCCACGGTGCACCGGCTCAAGGCGGAGTTTCCGCATCTCACAATGGTGATCAACGGTGGCATCACCACCGATGCACAGATCGCCGAGCAACTGGAGCACGTCGACGGCGTCATGCTCGGGCGTGAGGCGTATCACAACCCCTGGATTCTTTCCGGCTGGGATCAAGGTTTTTACGATGCACCGCCCTCAAGGGCCACGCGCGAATCGATCGAGGAGCAGATGGTGGCCTACATGGAACGGGAGGCGCTCGCCCACGGCACTGCGTGGAGTGCGATCGCTCGCCATATGCTTGGCCTGCGCCATGGGCAGCCCGGTGCGCGGCGCTGGCGTCAGGTCTGGAGCGACCACAAATTGCGCGATGTGCTTCCGCGTGAGGTGATGCGCATTGCGCATCAGGATATGCGCGTGGCCGCAACCGCCGTCGACGAAGCCCATGTCTGAGGCAGTTCATCCGCAGCAGCGCCTGGCGTTCACGTTGATCTGGCTGGTGCCGTCCCTGTGGACAGTGAATTACATCGTTGCGCGAATGGCGCCCGGCGTGATCGGCCCGTATCTGCTGGCGCTGGGACGCTGGGCTATAGCGGGTGCGGTGCTGGTGACTTTGTGTGCGCCCGAATTGTGGCGGGAGCGTCGCCACATCCGGCAAAACGCCTGGCAGTATCTGATCCTGGGAATACTGGGCATGCTGATCTGTGGCGCCTGGGTCTACCAGGGCGCGCGATCGACCGGCGCGATGAACATCGCATTGATCTACGCGGCATCGCCAGTGATGATTGCGCTGGGCGCCGGCTTGTGGCTGGGCGAGGCCTTTGGCAAACGGCAGGCTGCCGGCGTAGCGTTGGCGCTGGCCGGTGTGCTGCATGTCATCGTGCGTGGTCATTGGGCGGCACTGGCCGAGCTGCAATTTGTCCCGGGCGATGGCTGGGTGCTGGCGGCAACGATTGCCTGGGCTGCATTTGCGCTGCTGCAAAAACACTGGCCCAGCCCGCTGAGCGCAACTGCGCGGCTGGCCACGATCTGCAGCTTCGGTGTGCTGAGCCTGTTGCCGTTCGCAGCCTGGGAACTGACCGAACCCGACATGATGGTCTGGGGACCGAAGGCACTTTGGCTGGTGCTGGCCGCGGCGGCGTTGCCGGGGCTCGGTGCCTACTGGATTTATGGCTGGGCCCAACGCATCGTTGGCGCCAGTCGGGTTGCGGTGGCTCTGTACCTGGGCCCCTTGTATGCGTCGTTTGGCGCCTGGTGGATGCTGGGCGAGCCACCGGGCATGCACCATCTGGTGGGGGCGGGCTTGATTTTGCCGGGTGTGTTTCTGGTCACCAAGTCGCGGCAGAAACCGGCAATAGTGGGCGTTACGCAGCCGCTTCCAAGCCGCTCCTGAAGTGTTGCAGCATCCGGCTGCTGGCGGCGGCCGGGTCATGCGCTGCGATCGCCTGCATGATGGCGTTGTGCTCGGCCAGTGATTCGCCGATGCGCCCGGTCTTGAGCAGGGAGTTGCGCCGGTTGAGTTTCATCACCTTGCGCAGGTCGGTCACCATCTGCATGGCCCAACGGTTGTTTGCGATCTCGAGCAAGCGAAGATGGAAGCGCTCGTTGCATTGCAGAAACCGTTCCCTGTCCGGTTGGGGCAGGGCAGTTGCGGCCTCCAGCGCACGGTGTAGCCCTTGCAATTCCTCGATCTGCGGCGCGTTGGCATTTTTTGCTACCTGTGCGGCCGCATCGGATTCGAGCAGACCCAGCAAATGGTAGACCTCGCGCAGATCCTGCTCGGAAACTTCGGTCACATAGGCACCGCGGCGGACCTTCATGGTCACCAGTCCTTCGGTCGCCAGCACCTTGAGTGCTTCCCGTAACGGCGTTCGGCTGATACCGTAGTCCTTGGCAAGCTTGAGTTCGTCGATCCAACCGCCAGGGATCAGTTCTCCGCTGAAGATGCGTTGGCGCAATTGCTCCGCCACCTCCTGATAAAGGGCCTGGGGAGCGAGGGATGATGCCGGCATGGTGGTCAGGTCAGGGTTGGAACTGTCAGCTAGACTCAAGATTCTGAATTTATAATTATAAATAACGATATTGTCCAGAACTTCCTGGTTTCATCAAAAACCGTTCCCCGGAGCCGTAACATGAGCAGCAAACCTTCGACATCACCCGCCAAGCCGGACGCTTCCGGGCAGCAGTCGCCAGTCGAAAGATTGTCCCGATGGACCGCGGCAGCGCAGAAATCCGCTCCTGATGGCGACCTGGACGCCCTTAACTGGCATACCCCGGACGGCATCACCGTCAAACCTCTATACACCGCCGCCGATCTTCAGGGTCTGCCGCATAGCGACACCTTGCCCGGTTTTGCTCCCTATGTGCGCGGTCCGCAGGCGACGATGTACGCAGTGCGCCCATGGACCATCCGCCAGTACGCCGGTTTTTCAACGGCCCAGGAATCCAATACCTTCTACCGCAAGGCGCTGGCTGCTGGTGGTCAGGGTGTGTCGGTGGCGTTCGATCTGGCCACGCACCGAGGTTATGACTCGGATCATCCCCGTGTGACCGGCGATGTGGGCAAGGCAGGCGTTGCGATCGACAGTGTGGAGGACATGAAGATC
>JBKJRR010000043.1:0-4354 GCA_046594635.1 Burkholderiaceae bacterium | reverse complement strand
AGTCCACAAGCACGGCATCAGTGCCTTCAAAAGCAAAAACCATGCGCCAGTTTCCATTGACGGTCAGTGCCCAGTGCCCTTTCAAATCACCCTTCAAAGGGTGCAGACTCCAGGAAGCTGCCGAAAGATCTTCGGGCCTTACCGCTTGATCAAGAGCCGCCAATTGCAGGCGCAGCCTGGTCGCGTGAACCGCTTGAATGCCAGCCTTGCTTCCCGTCTCGAAAAAACGCTGCAAGCCTTTGTGCCGGAAGCTTTTGATCATCAGGGTGTAATTGTAGTGTGTAGTGCGACAAGCTACAACGTGTCCTGCACTCGTCCTGCACGAGCCCCAGCGGGGCAACCATCAGACTGTAAAGTCGTAGGCTATTGTCAGCGGCGCATGGTCGGAGAACTTCTCTGCCTTGTAGATCGACGCAGTCCTGGCCAGGGACGCGAGGCCTGATGTCGCCAGGTGATAGTCCAACCGCCATCCCACGTTGTTTGCATATGCCTGGCCGCGGTTGCTCCACCAGGTGTAGGCCTCGCCAGTGGTGTCGGGATGCAGCAGACGGTAGACATCGACCATCTTGGCCTGGTCGAGAAACTTTGTCATCCAGGCGCGCTCCTCGGGCGTGAAGCCTGAGTTCTTCTGGTTGCTTTTCCAGTTCTTCAGGTCGATTTCCTTGTGCGCAATGTTGACGTCGCCGCACAGGATCAGTTCACGTTTCCTTTTAAGCTTGTCCAGGTAAGGATAGAAAAGATCAAGAAAGCGGAATTTTGCCAACTGGCGCTCCTCGCTGGAGGAGCCACTGGGGAAGTAACAACTGATGATCGACAGCTTGCGCGTCGGGGTGTCGAAACGCAATTCGATATACCGGCCTTCGGCGTCGAACTCGGGGGCGCCGAATCCGATCACCACGTCGCTCGGCTCCTTGCGGGTGTAGACGCCGACGCCGGAATAGCCCTTCTTTTCGGCAAAGTGGAAATGACCGGTCAGCCCGGCAAGTTGTTCGAACTTGTTGGATATGTCGGCGGCTTGTGCTTTGACCTCCTGCACGCAAATACAATCGGGCTTGACGCCTTCCAGCCAGGGCTCTAGTCCCTTGCTGGTGGCGGATCGGATGCCGTTGAGGTTCAGGCTGGTCAATTTGAACAAGGGATACTCCATGTCGGAAGTGGTGGGCACAAGCAATAGTCAGCGGACGCCGGCCTTGCCTGGTCACGACACGTTGGCGCTGGAGTTCGTCCAGTTCGCGGTCCAGGCTGGCGTGTTGCGTTTTGGCGAGTTCAAGACCAAGGCCGGGCGCATGAGCCCTTACTTTTTCAATGCGGGCTTGTTCGATGACGGCGCCAAGCTCGGGTTGCTGGCGCAATTCTATGCCCGCAGTCTGCTGGCCAGCGGCATCGAGTTCGACATGGTGTTCGGCCCCGCCTACAAGGGTATACCGCTGGGCGCCGCCCTGGCGATCGAACTGGCGCGACTCGGGCGCAACGTGCCCTTTGCCTACAACCGCAAGGAAGCCAAAGACCACGGCGAAGGCGGCTCGCTGGTCGGCGCGCCGCTCAAAGGGCGCGTGTTGATCGTCGACGATGTCATGTCGGCTGGCACGGCGGTGCGCGAGTCTATCGCCATCATCCGTGCCGCCGGAGCGACCGCGCATGCGGTGGCGATTGCACTTGATCGCCAGGAAATGGCGACCGAAAACGGACAGGACAGTGCGCACAGTGCCGTGCAATATGTGCGCGATCAACTGGGGCTGCAGGTGTGCAGTGTGGCTCGCCTGTCGGATTTGCTGCACTATCTGGCGCAGCACAGCGACGACGGCCTGGCGGCCGACCATGCACGAGTGACTGCATACCGTAAGCGCTACGGTGTCAGCGATGAGGCGGTGGCGCAATGAAGACCGTAGGCCGACGTCTGCTGCTGGTATGGCTGTCGAGCGGCGCCTGCGTGGCGCTGGGATTGCTGATCGCGGGTGAAGCGACAGCCCAGTCGGGCCAGCAACCGGTCAATGGCACCTATTCCTGTACCGACTCCAATGGCCGCAAACTGCGTTCCGACCGCCCGATACCGCAGTGCAACGATCGCGAGCAGACCGTGCTCAACCCCAGTGGCACAGTGCGAGCCCGTGTGGGCCCGACCATGACCGCGCAGGAGCGCGCCGAAGCACAAGCCAAACGCAAGGCGGACGAAGAAGAAAAATCGGCCGCTTTTGACGAGCGCAGGCGCGAACGTGCGTTGCTGATCCGTTACCCTTCGCGCGATGTGCATGACAAGGAGCGTGGCCAGGCCTTGGCGCAGGTCGCTGACGTGGTCGATGCAGCGCGCAAGCGGATCGAGGCATTGCAGATCGAACGCAAGAAGAACACGGCCGAATTGGAGTTCTATCAGAGTGACGTCAACAAGGCGCCACCGGTTTTGCGCCGCCAGATCGAGCAAGTTCGCCGGGACATGGAGTCGCAGGAGCGGTTCATCCTGGCGCAGGAAGGCGAGCGCCAGCGTATCAATACACGCTTTGACGAGGAGTTGGTGAAGCTGCGCGAATTGTGGCGTGCCCAGGAGCGTCAGTCCGGCGCAGCCATCAAGCCATAGTGCACGGTTTGGTCGTCACGACGCCGACCCTCGGCAACAAGCGCCATGAATGACGCGCATCAGCCAGTGCTGCGCGATATCGTGCTGGTGGGTGGCGGCCACAGCCATGTGGGCGTGTTGCGCGATTTTGCGATGCACCCGGTCCCGGGTGTGCGCATCACGCTGATCTGCACCGATGCCCACACCCCTTATTCGGGCATGTTGCCCGGTTATGTGGCGGGGCATTACGACTACGACGACGTGCACATTGACCTGAGCCGACTCTGCGTGTTTGCCGGTGCGCGTTTCATCCGAGCCGAAGTTACCGGAATCGACCGAACGCAACGACGCCTGCTGCTGCGCGACCGTCCGCCGATGGCGTACGACCTGGTGTCGATCAATATCGGCTCCACGCCGCAGATGGACATGGTGCCGGGGGCGCAGGCGAATGTGGTGGCGGTCAAGCCGATCCACTGTTTCAATCAGCGCTGGTTGTCGCTGTTCGAGCGCGTGCGCGCGCACCCGAACAGCATGACGATTGCGACCGTGGGTGGCGGTGCCGGTGGCGTCGAGTTGACGCTGGCGATGGAATTTCGCCTGCGCAATCTCATGCGTGACCTGGGGCGCGACCCGGGCCAACTGGTGTTTCACCTGTTTACCGCAGACGCGACGATCTTGCCTACGCACAACCGCAACGTGCAAAGCCGCTATGCGCAGGTGTTGCGCCAGCGTGGCGTGTTGGTGCACGCAAACGCCGCGGTGCGGCAGGTGCAGGCTGGGCGCCTGCACACTGCGAATGGCGACACATTTGATGCCGACGAGATCGTCTGGGTTACCCAGGCCAGTGGCGCGGTGTGGCTCGAGGCAACCGGTCTGGCGCTGGACGATCGCGGCTTTATTCGCGTCAACGACGCCTTGCAGTCGATCACCGACGCCCGCGTGTTTGCCGCTGGCGATGTGGCCAGCATGGACCACCATCGTCTGGAGAAGGCGGGGGTGTTTGCCGTTCGCATGGCACGGCCCCTGGCGCGCAATCTGCGGCTGGCGCTGGCCGAGCAAGCCTTGGTGGCGTATCGGCCACAACGTCACTGGCTGGCGCTGATCAGCACGGGCGACAAATATGCCGTGGCCTCGCGCGGACGCTTGTCGTTTGCCGGTGCCTGGGTCTGGCGCTGGAAGGACTGGATCGATCGCCGCTTCATGCGCTGCTTTTCCGAGTTTGTACCCATGGCATCGCGTCCGCCGACCACGCGGTCAGCGACGGCGTTGCCGCTGACCGAGCAGGAGTCGCTGCAGGCGATATCGGCGATTGCCATGCGCTGTGGTGGCTGCAGCGCCAAGGTCGGTTCCTCGGTGTTGTCGCGCGCGGTGTCGGCGCTGGCACCGGTGCAGCGAGATGACGTGCTGATCGGCCTGCATGCGCCGGACGACGCCGCCATTGTGGCAGTGCCACCGGGCATGGCGATGGTGCACACAGTGGACTTTTTCCGGGCCTTCATCGATGACCCGTACGTGTTCGGGCAGATCGCTGCCAATCATGCGTTGGGAGACATATTCGCGATGGGCGCATTGCCGCAGAGTGCGACAGCAATCGCCACGGTGCCGCCAGGGCTTGATGACAAGGTCGAGGAGTTATTGACGCAGATGATGACGGGCGCTGTCGAGGTACTCAATGCGGCGGGTTGCGCACTGGTCGGTGGCCACACCGGCGAGGGCAGCGAACTGGCGCTGGGGTTTGCCGTCAACGGCCTGGTCGATGTGTCGCTTGGCGGCGTGATGCGCAAGGGTGGCATGCGGCCGGGT
>JBKJRR010000514.1:0-7871 GCA_046594635.1 Burkholderiaceae bacterium | reverse complement strand
GCCGCGCCAGAGCGTGGCGGCGCACCGCTTCGATGCAGTGCGCCAGCTCGGTGGCGTCGCTCTTGAGGAACTTGCGGCGCGCCGGTGTGCTGAAAAACAGCTCCTTGACCTCGACGCTGGTGCCGATGGCGCGCGCGGCCGGCCGCAGCTCACCGCTGCGGGCATCGAGCGCGAAGGCGCTGGCCTGGCCGGCGCAACGCGACAGCAGCGTCAGTTCGCAGACCGACCCGATGGCCGCCAGCGCCTCGCCGCGAAAGCCCATGGTGGCCACGGACTCCAGGTCCTGCAGCGAAGCGATCTTGCTGGTGGCGTGGCGCCGCAAGGCCACCGGCAGTTCCTCGCGCGCAATGCCGGCGCCGTCGTCCTCGACGGAAATCAGGCGGACACCGCCGGCCAGCAGCCGCACCGTCACCTGGGTGGCGCCGGAGTCGAGCGCGTTGTCGATCAGTTCGCGCACCACCGATGCGGGTCGTTCCACCACCTCGCCTGCGGCGATCTGGCTGATCAACGCATCGGGCAAGTCACAGATGGGGCGGCGTGGGGCAGCAGGAGTCAAGACGGCGTTCACCGGGTGATTTTAGGTCGGCGGATCGGGCGGAGCTCGGGCGCAGGGGATAATCTCATTCCATGGAACTTGTTGCCTTTATTCTTGATTTCATCCTGCACGTTGACCGCTATCTGGAGGTCTTTGTACAGAACTACGGTGCTTGGGTCTATGCGCTGCTTTTCATGATCATCTTTGTCGAAACTGGTCTGGTGGTCATGCCATTTTTGCCGGGCGATTCACTGTTGTTTGTGGTTGGCGCGATGTGCGGGGCGGGCCTGATGGACGTTTCCATCGTCGTGCCGCTGCTGGTGATCGCGGCAATTTTGGGCGACCAGTGCAACTACAGCATCGGCAACTACTTCGGGCCCAAGGTGTTTCAGTGGGAGAACTCGCGTTTCTTCAACAAGAACGCATTCAACCAGGCGCATGCTTTTTATGAGAAGTACGGCGGCATCACCATCATCTCGGCACGTTTTCTGCCGTTCCTGCGCACGTTTGCGCCCTTTGTCGCCGGCGTCGCCGACATGACGCGCACCAAGTTCACCTTGTTCAATGTGGTCGGTGCCTTGTTGTGGGTCGTGGGCATCGTGGCCATCGGCTACTTCTTCGGCAACATCCCGCTGGTCAAGGCCAACATGGACAAGGTCATCTGGGCCATGATCTTCGTGCCCGGCCTGTTTGTGCTGTTTGGCGCCTGGCGCGCCAAACGCAAGGCGTCGCGGCAAGTGACTGTCGGGTAGACCGTAGGTCGCAAGCGTGACTTGAATACCCATCCGTAGTTCGCCACATCCCCCGAACCAAGCCATTGCCAATATGGATGCTTGCGAAAAGCAGAGAAACAAGAACCGAATTTAGTCCCAGCATGCCTTCGATGTGATCTTGATGGCCAGTCTTCAGCACGGCATTGCGGAGTACGGACGCTCTGCAAGCGCAATAAGGGAGTTCAATCTGTTGGTTACGCTCCGCAAAGAAATTCGTGGCATGCCCAGAATACACAAATTCTTTATAAAGCTTCGCGCCCCTCAGCAAGATTGATTAAACGCGGAAAACACAGCTTGGTTGTTCGCCGGCCGCTGCCCGGCTGAATTTCGCGCAAGACGCCAACATTCCTCAATTGCCGCAGCAACGCCAGCCAGCCGCTTCGAGCAGCTTGTTGATCTTGATGCGGGCGGTGGCTTCCTTGTCGGGCATTCAGGGTCCTGCGCCAGCAATGGTGGCTTGGCGGCATCAATGGCTACCGTCGTGGCAAATTTCGGCTGTCACTCTGTGGACGACAAGTGCCGAGTTAAATGGTACACCGCCCCTGAGCATGGCCTTGGGAATCAAGCCCTGGCAAGACGTTCAAAGCGTCGCTGGCGCGAATCGCGCGATGATGCTGGACCTGTGCTTCGGGTCAATGTTCACCCGATCGAGATCGCCCCGGATATGTGGCAAGGCCAGAAGCCGCCGGTCCATCACCTTGAACCACAGTGGCGGCACGTAAGCCAGCGGGAACATTCCAAAGTAGCCGCTGGGCAGTTGCGGCAATTGCTCGAAGTGGCGCAGTGACTGATAGCGCCGCAGCGGATGCGCATGGTGGTCGGAGTGTCGCTGCAAATGAAAGGTTGCCAGATTGCTGACCACATGGTTGGCATTCCATGAATGATGCGGCTGCGGCGGTTCGTAAACACCGCTGGGCAGGCGTTGTCGCAAAAGTCCATAGTGCTCGACGTAGTTTGCCGAGGTCAACTGCCACCAGGCCACGATGTTGTGAATGGCGAGGAATGGCAACATGATCCAGCCGAACGCCATGACCAGGCCGACCTGCAACACGAGGGTAATGGAGTAGGACTGGAGAATGGTGTTCTCCAGGCTCCAGCATGATCGTCCGAGCTTCTCCAGGCGCTGTTTTTCCAGTTGCCAGGCCCGTTGTATCCCACCGGGCAACTCCCTGAGCGCAAAGCGATAAATGCTCTCGCCCATACGTGCACTGGCATGGTCCTCAGGGGTGGAA
Source organism: Burkholderiaceae bacterium (assembly GCA_046594635.1). GTDB lineage: Bacteria > Pseudomonadota > Gammaproteobacteria > Burkholderiales > Burkholderiaceae_C > CAISIP01. Next base: position 5,331 of record JBKJRR010000514.1, on the reverse strand, counting down.
ACCCAGCGATGATGGCCGCGCACATGCTCGACCGTGAAATGCCCGTAGGCAGGAACCGCCAGCACCAGTCGCGTCAACCACTGTTCGATGGGATTGTGCTTGTGGCCCAATTCATGTCCGGTGTTCAGACCCAGCCCGGAGTCAGTGCCAGCCACATAGGCCAGCAGCAGCACTCCCCACCAGCTGAGCGCCTGCGTACCGACCCACCATGCGCAAGCGATCAGTGCGACAAAATGTAACGGAACCACAGCCCAAGTCAGAACACGGTAGTACCGATCCTGGTCAAGTGAAGGTACGATTTTTTCGGGCGGGTTGTTTTCATCCTCGCCAATCATGAAATCCAGCAGTGGCATCAGCCCGTAGCTGATCACCAGCGGCAAGCCCAAGGCAAGTTGGTTGCCAGTCAGTGCATGTGCCGCCAAGCCGAGAAGGGGCAACAGCGGATAGACCACTGACAACGTCCACCACACGCGTTTGCGATCGACGTATTCGATCCGACCCGCAGCAGAATCTGGATGCGCATGCAGTTCGGGCATGGGCTGTCTCCAATCATTGGGATTTTTGGTGATGATAGTGGTTTGCAGACGGCTGGCGTGGATGCCTGTTGGCGTTGTTGCTGAGATAACCCAGAGTGCCGATTTCGGCTGTCCTATCGTCGCCGACTGCCTTCAGCCGGTCCTGCCAATGGATAGCGCGATTTTGACTGACCGCAATCGCAAGTGGGTTCAACCGGCGAGCCCTGCCGTGTACTGCCGGTCGTCGGAAAAATTCAGAAACCCACCAGTGTCAGTCGCCTTCGATGTAAAAGCAGAGGTACGACTTTCAATGTCATGGGACTCCTGCCGACCGAGAGCGAAGATTGGGAATCGAAGTAGTCAGAACCAAAACCACCGCTAGATATGGCGGCAACTGCGTTGCCACTGCAGGGCAAAGTAGCGACAGTTCCAATGACGATGTGATGTCACGATTCGACCGCCAGGCGCGCTGGACCCGATTCAGCATCCTTGTTATTGGCGTATGCGTTGACGACGTTATTCAACGCCTTGCAACGTGGAAATCAATGGGCAGCGGATGTTTCCCCGCGCAGCGCGACAGCGCTTGACCAATTCGGTCAAGGCGATCTCCATGTTTTGCAAGTCTGCAAGCTTCGCGCGGACATCCAGTAGCTTCAGTTGCGCCTGATGCCGTGCTTCGTCGCAGTGCGCGCCATCTTCCAAGGCGAGCAGTTGTGCTATTTCGTCCAGACTAAAGCCCAGTCGCTGCGCAGACTTGATGAAGCGCACGCGTCCCAAATCGCGTGGCCCGTAACGCCGCACTGTGCCATGTTGTCTGCCTGGCTCTTGCATCAGACCTTTGCGTTGGTAGAAGCGAATGGTTTCGACGTTGACGAGTGCCTGAGCGGCCAGTGCGCCGATTGTGAGGTTTGCGGTAAGGGCATTCATGGCGCTTGACTCCGTACTTGAGTACGGAGGTAAGCTTACTCCATGCAAATATCGCACCGTGAAAACAGCAGTGGTCAGCCAGGCCTTCGCAGCCTTGTGGCGGGCGGGCTTGCCACCTTGTTGGCATCTGCATGCTGCCTGGGGCCGCTGGCCTTGATTTCCTTGGGTCTGTCGGGCGCGTGGATTGGCAAGCTCACCGCACTGGAGCCATATCAACCCGTTTTCATAGGCGCTGCGTTGGTTGCCCTGTTCTTCGCCGGCAAGCGCATTTGGCGGCCGGTGGCGCAATGTGCTCCAGGTGAAGTCTGTGCACTGCCGCATGTCCGGCGCGCGTACCAAATTCTCTTTGCGGGTGTCTGCGCGCTGCTGCTGGCAACGTTGCTCTTCCCTTTGATTGCGCACTGGTTTTACTGAAAGGACCCTTGTATGAATGATTCGATTGCATCGCAACTCAAAAGATGGTTGATTTCCTTGGGCGCCAGTGTCCTCATTTTGAATATTTTCCTGCCAGCTCATGCAGCGACGAAGACGGTTACCCTGTCAATTCCGAGCATGGATTGCCCTGTGTGCCCCATCACCGTGAAAAAGGCCTTGTCCCAAGTCTCAGGTGTCAGCCATGCGACTGTGAACTTCGACAGACGGCAGGCCGTCGTGACATTTGACGATGCCCGGACCCATGTTGGCGCCTTGACCGATTCCACGAAAAGCGCGGGTTATCCGTCTACATTGGTGGGCCAAGCGAATTGACCACCATCACACGGGAGTCCACGCTGACTTGTCCCAAGTGCGGCTTTGCCAAAAGTGAGACGATGCCCACGGATGCCTGTCAGTGGTTCTACGAATGCTCGAATTGCCACGCGATGCTCAAGCCACTGACGGGGGACTGTTGTGTTTATTGCTCTTACGGCACGAACCCATGCCCTCCAATCCAGGAAGGTGGCAGAGCCGGCACCTGTTGTGGATAGACACGGGCGCGCTTCGGCAGATTCAGTCAGCCGAGACCTCGGTCAGTTCCAAACAGGCCTGAACGTTCGCGACTGACGCCAACTTTTCCAGCCAAATCGGGAACACCTGTTTCCTGCCAGTAGTAGCCCCCCAACATCCATCGAGACACGCGCAAGGGCCACATCCTCGACCCTCGCGCGCATGCAACACTATGCAGCTTGAGGCGACGACACCTTGAGCGCCCCCATGTAGGCGGCATATGGATGGATCTGATTGGGCACGATCACTGATCCAGCGTTCGTTTCCCCAAGCTTGAACTCCCGGCGAAATTGCCTTCTCGTTGACATGAACAACACGCCAGTTCCATCAAGGTGACTTTGTATGGACCCAGGGCAGATACCATGAGGATGACCAAACTCACCGATAGCCGCCGTGACCGACTACCCATTTGCCAGCGCCACTGAACTCGCGCACGCAATCGCGACCCGACAGGTGTCCCCACTTGAACTCATGCGCAAATGCCTTGAGCGGCAGGCAGCGCTAGAGCCGACACTTAACTGCTTTGTAACGGCTACACCTGAAAGTGCCTTGGCAGAGGCCCGTCGCGCCGAGCAGGCCGTGATAGACGAAGCGCCGTTAGGCGCGCTGCACGGCGTGCCGATTTCGGTCAAGGACCTGATTGCCGTGGGCGGCATCCGTCAGACATTTGGTTCGCGCACCCTGGCCGACAACATCGCAGCTACCGATGCGCCTTCGGTGGAGCGCGTCAGAGCAGCGGGCGCATGCATCATTGGCAAGACAACAACCACCGAATTCGGCTGCAAGGGTGGCGGCCCGTCGCCGCTCACAGGCATCACTCGCAACCCTTGGGACCTTAGCAAAACTCCGGGAGGCTCTAGCCTGGGGGCGGCCAGCAGTGTGGCCGCCGGCATCACGCCGTTTGCACTGGGCACTGACGGTGGCGGCTCGGTGCGCCTGCCCAGCTCTTTCAGCGGCCTCTTCGGTATCAAGGCCCAATTCGGTCGCGTGCCCGTGTTTCCGGTATCGGCCACGCCAACGCTGGCCCACGTCGGTCCACTGGCCCGCACGGTCAGAGATGCAGCTTTGTTGCTCAGCGTGATTTCAGGTCATGACAGACGCGATCCTTTCAGTCTGACCGGCGCTGTGCCCGATTTCCTCGGTGCCTGCGACCTCCCGGTCAAGGGGATGCGAATAGCGTGGTCGGCTACGCTTGGGTACGGACGGCCGCAAGAGGATGTGGTCAAGGCTTGCGAAGCGGCGGTCAATGTCCTGCGAGGCCTGGGCTGCGAGATTGTGGATTGGGACAAGCTCTCAAACGAAGGCACCGACGACATCACGCGACTGGACCCGATCGACTTGTGGATGGCCGAGTTTTATGCCGGCGTGGGTACACGGCTCAAAAACGCCATGCGCGACTCAAGAGATCTGCTGGATCCAGCTGTGGCGCGTATGTTGGATCCGGCCCTTGAGCAGCAACTTGAAGACTATTACACCAAGGTTTTCAGGCGTTATGAATTTCGCGAGCGGATGCGCGCCAAGTTCGAATCGATTGACCTGTTGTTGACACCTGCCACGCCGTGCACTGCGTTTGCAGCTGAGGCCGATGCACCGCCGTGGTCGGCTGAGAACATCATTTCATGGATGTCTTACACGTATCCTTTCAATTTGACGGGCCAGCCAGCTGCGTCGGTACCCGTTGGTTTCAGTCTTTCAGGCTTGCCGATAGGCATGCAGATGGTAGCGAAGATCAACCACGAAGCCGACATCTTCCGGGCTGCTTCAGCTTACGAAAAAGCGATGCCATGGGCAACGAAGCTACCCGGTTGTGCCGACCCTGCCTCCCATCCAGGCAACTGATGGACTGGCGGGCGCGCACGGGTGCATGTGAAGAGCTGCAAATGCAGCAAAGTGTGTCCCACACCGCTCTGAACTTGCATCTCCCCATCGACAGGCAAGTAATGGCGGGGAGCGGTCTGTCCATGTTGACGGGCATGGTGATCAAAGCATCGCTCACTTGCCAGTCCGTGAGGTGGCGGGCGAGTTGCGCAGCTCGCAGTTCATCGGCGCGAGCGGTGCCAAGCGATTTCTGAAGGGCCGGCGCGATGCCGCACGTAAGGTCGGCGCCTTGCTCGCGTTTCCGGTAGTCGGTGCGCATCGTCCGACTGTGGCGGAGTGTTTCGGCTCGGCCGAGCTCCGCTCCACAGCAGCAGGTTTCCGACCTGGGTTTTCTCTGACTCGGTGTCGGTGTTCGACTGGTATGCACGGTTGGTTTGGAACGAGTTGCGGGACGGGTTGCGCCACGCTGGGACCAGAGCCCCCCACCTTGGTGGAACACTGATCCGCCGCGCCCGCGCAAGGCCACAGCATCGTTAAGAGGAGCGCAGCCGCCCAAGTCCACGCGGCCAAGGCCTGGGATCGGATGAGACGGGTCAATCCGGCCCGTCGATCAAGACGCCCGACCCATCACTCCAAGGCAGAACCGGGCTTCTTCAACGCCGGCCGTCGTGCAAGAGCGTCAACCCGAATAACCTAGACCGACCGGCTGCGCGCCAGTGGCGGGTTGCGCGAAAAATAACCTTCGATGCCGCGCACCAGCGCATCGGCCAATTGCGCCAGGTATTTCTCGTCGTTGAGTTTGGCCTCTTCTTCTGGGTTGCTAATGAACGCCGCCTCGACCAGCACACTCGGGATGTCGGGAGCCTTGAGCACCGCAAAGCCGGCTTGTTCCACCCGGGGTTTGTGCAATTTACCGATGCGGCCAATCTCGCCCAGCATCGCGGTTCCGAGTTGCAGGCTGTCCTTGATTTGGGCGGTGGTGCTCATGTCGAGCATGGCACGTTGTACCTCGGCGTCGCGCGAGTTCACGTTCAGCCCGCCAATCAGATCCGCCTTGTTTTCCTTGTCGGCCATCCAGCGCGCGGCA
>JBKJRR010000428.1:0-6941 GCA_046594635.1 Burkholderiaceae bacterium | reverse complement strand
CCCCTATACACAGGGCCTGATCGACAGCCTGCCCTCGCGCGCGGCGCCGGGCAAGGACCTGCTGCAGATACCCGGCTCCACGCCGTCACTGACCGCTTTGCCCAGTGGCTGTGCCTTCAAGGACCGCTGCGCCTACGCCACCACGGCCTGCGATACCGCACCGTCACAAACCATCGCGCCGCCGCGCACCTGGCGCTGCCACCATCCACTGAACTTGAATGCTGCGACAGCAGTGCAGGCGGTCAGGTCATGAGTATGGTGCCGGGACGTTCCCAAGCAAGCTCGCTCCCCAGCCCGAGGGTATTCCCGTGAGCGCCAACGCCGACCCAGTCCGCTTCATTTCACTTGACGCGATCACGCGCCGCTTCTCATCGATTCCGCCGTTCTCCGAGCGGCTGGCCAAACGTATCACCGGTCAGAAGGCCAGCACCACGGTGGTCCATGCGGTCGAAGACGTCTCTTTGACGGTGGCCAAGGGCGAGACGCTGGGCCTGGTCGGAGAGTCAGGTTGTGGCAAGTCCACGCTCGGGCGGGTCGCAGCCGGCATCCTCGGCGCGACCATGGGCGAGACCCGTATCGACGGCTCGGCGGTCATGCGCGCTGGACGCAAGGACACGACGCGCATCCAGATGGTGTTCCAGGATCCGTTTGCTTCGCTCAACCCGCGCATGCGCATCGGCGACACGATTGCCGAGGGCCCGATCGCGCATGGCCTGGTCATGAAGTCCGAGGCCGCGGCCGACGTGGTGCGCTGGCTCCTGGCCGTGGGCCTGGACGCCGATGCGGCCCAACGTTTTCCGCACCAGTTTTCGGGCGGCCAGCGCCAACGCGTGGCGATTGCACGCGCACTGGCGATGCGGCCCGACGCGCTGGTTTGCGACGAACCGGTGGCCTCACTCGACGTGTCGATCCAGGCCCAGATCATCAACCTGTTCCTGCAGCTGCGCCGCGACCTGAACCTGACCATGTTGTTCATCAGCCACGACCTGAGCGTGGTACGCCATGTCAGCGACCGGGTTGCGATCATGTATCTGGGGCGCATTGTCGAACTGGGCACGACCGAAGACATCTTCCAGTCGCCCCGGCACCCCTATACCCGCGCACTGCTCCACAGCGCTCCGCGGCTGGCTGCCGACGGCGCACCGGCGGCAGAAATCCAGCCAATCAGTGGCGAACTGCCCTCGCCCATCAACCCACCGCCGGGTTGCGCGTTTCACCAGCGCTGCGCCTATGCACAGCCCCGCTGCCAGCAGGAACGTCCGCTATTGCGCACCGTGGACCCGCATCACGAGGCCGCCTGTCATTTTCCGCTCCAGGAGACCCCCACATGAACCCGTCATCGACCGACAAGACACCGGCCTGGGAATGGGAAGAGGCCGAGTGGCGCCAACGCGTCAACCACGTACGCGCCGGGCGCAGCCTGCGGCCCGACCGATGGCCGGGCGGCGCGCGCTGCGCGGTGGCGCTGTCATTTGACAGCGACCACGAGACGAACGAGTTGCGCGACGGTGGTCAATCCATCGGTCGTATGTCCTGGGGTCAATATGGCAGCCGCGTCGGTGTACCCCGCATTCTGGAACTGCTGAAAAAGACGTCGATACCCGCAACGTTCTTCGTGCCCGCTGTGGCCGCGCTGCTGCATCCCGACGAACAACGCCGCGTGATTGCCGAAGGCCATGAAATCGGACTGCACGGCTGGATCCACGAACTCAATTCGATTCTGCCCGAGGCGGTCGAGCGTGAGCTGTACCTGCGCTCCAGCGACGCGTTGACCAAGATCACCGGTGTGCGGCCGGTGGGAATGCGCACTCCCTCGTGGGACTTTTCTCCGGCAACCCTGAAGATTCAACGTGAGATGGGCCTGCTCTACGACTCCTCACTGATGGCCGACAACGACCCGTACGAACTCGAAGAGCATGGCGAGCCGACCGGCATTGTCGAATTGCCGGTGGAGTGGATCCGCGACGACGCGGTCTACTTCAACATGAATCGCTTCCAGGCGCTGCGGCCGTACACCGCTCCCACCGCGGTGCTCGACATTTTCCGACGTGAGTTCGATGCCGCCTGGGACGAGGGTGGGCTGTTCCTGCTCACCATGCATCCCCATGTCATCGCCTACCGATCGCGCTTGTTCATTCTCGAAGAACTGATACAGCACATGCAGGCCAAGGGGAGCGTGTGGTTTGCCACCCATCAGGACGTGGCTGCGCATGTGAAAGCGGCAGGCGGCTGACCCGTCGCACCGGCCGTCGGCCGTGTGACTTGACGGCGGCATGCGTTCCGGACCGGGCATCCACACCGAACCGAAACTACCAGTGGATGCAGGACATGCAGCAGGGCATCAGACGCCAGTTGGGGTAGGCAGCGACAATCGCGGGCGGCAACGCCGATTTTCCCTGCCTTGACTCCCCGATGCCGAACGACTCCCCTGCTACCAACTCCGACACGCCGTCCCCGTCCGCCCTGGCCCCCCTGAGCCTGCCAGTGTTCCGGATGTTGTGGTTCACCTGGCTGGCGGCCAACATCTCGATGTGGATGAACGATGTGGCGGCCGCCTGGCTGATGACCTCGCTGACGACCTCGCCGATCCTGGTGGCGCTGGTGCAGACGGCTTCCACCCTGCCGGTATTCCTGTTGGGGCTACCCAGTGGCGCGCTGGCCGACATCCTGGACCGCAAACGCTTCTTCCTGCTGACGCAGTTATGGGTGGCCGTGGTCGCGTTGATCCTGTGTGCCACGGTGATCGCGGGCTGGATGTCGCCGCCGCTGTTGCTGGCCATGACCTTCGCCAATGGCATCGGACTGGCACTGCGCTGGCCGGTGTTCTCTGCCATCGTGCCCGAGCTGGTGCCGCGCAACCAGTTGCCGGCAGCGCTGGCCCTGAACGGGGTGTCGATGAACGCCTCGCGCATCATCGGGCCGCTGGTGGCGGGCGCATTGATCGCCAGCCTGGGCAGCGCCTATGTGTTCATGCTCAATGCGGTGTTGGCCATTGGCGCCGCGGTCGTGATCTCGCGCTGGAATCGCGCACCTACGCCGCATCCACTGGGCCGCGAAAAGCTGCTCAGCGCAATGCGCGTGGGCATGCAGTTCATGGCGCAATCGAGCCATCTGCAAGGGGTACTGGCGCGCGTATGCCTGTTCTTCTTTCACTCGACGGCGCTGATCGCACTGCTGCCGTTGGTGGCGCGCGACCTGCCCGGCGGCGATGCCAGCACCTTCACGCTGCTGCTGGCCTCGATGGGCGCTGGTGCCATCGTTGCGGCTCTGAACATGCAACGCCTGCGCAAGGTCTGGTCGCGTGATGGATTGGTGTTTCGCGGCGCTGCGCTGCAATCCGTGGCCATGATCGTCGTGGCCTTCGCACCCCATGCGGCCGTGGCGTCGGCCGCCATGGCGGGGGCCGGCATGGCCTGGATCACCACGGCCAATACACTCAGCGTCTCAGCCCAATTCGGTTTGCCGGACTGGGTGCGCGCGCGCGGCATGTCGATGTACCAGATGGCCATCATGGGCGCCAGCGCAGGTGGTGCCGCCATGTGGGGTCAAGTCGCCACGCATTACACCATCACGGGCAGCCTGGTGGCGGCGGCAATCACCGGTGTGCTCACGATGCTGCTGGCCAATCGCTGGATGGCCGACAGCCAGGCCGCGGAAGACCTGACACCGTCTTCACTGTTCAAGTTGCCCGTGGTCAAGCAGCCGCCGGGCCCGGGCCGGGTCGTGCTGACCATCGAATACCGGATCGATCCGGAGCGGGCAGACGAATTCAGATCGCTGATGCGCGTCAGCCGACGCAGCCGGCTGCGCCACGGCGCACTGTCCTGGGAACTGCTGCGCGACGTTCACGACCCTGGCCTGTTCGTTGAACAGATCGTCGACGAGTCGTGGACCGAGCACCTGCGCCGCTTCGACCGGGTCACCACCGCCGATGTGGCGTTGCGTGACCGCAAACAGTCCTTCCACATCGGTGGTGCACCGCCGGTGGTCAAGCGCCGCATCATTGAATCGACCACGACGGGCGAATCGCACTGAGCGTGCCGCTGACAACTGCCGGAGTTTTCAGTTGTCAGTCAGACCCACTTTCGTATCCGGCTCCGGCTCCGGCTTTGGTGGCAGGTCTGGCGGCTCGCGCCCTGGCGGGTGTTTGTGCACAGTAGTCATTGCAGAAGCCCTCGTTCGCGGAATTGATTCATGCCCGCCATCGGTACCGCCAGGCATGGCGTCGGCACTGGCAACACCGAGCGTGTGATCGGCAGCGTGATGCCAGCACAAATTCTGACACGCCAATCGGGGGCAATCGAAGCCCGGGGCGGCCAGGCCTTACATTCGAAGCATGCGCAACTCCGAGACTCCGAAGCAAAAGCCCTTCTCCATGATCCGCGAATTCCAGCTGGCCGATTGGTTCACGCTGGGAAACGCCCTGTGTGGCACCGGTGCGATCTTTTCTGCGATCTCGTTCGTGCAGACCGGCGACTCGATTCATCTGCATTTTGCGGCGGCCCTGATCCTGGCGGCATTGGTGTTCGACGTACTCGACGGCCGCGTTGCACGCTGGCGCCAGCAGGCGTCCAGCCTGGGTCGTGAGCTCGACTCGCTGGCCGATGTAATCTCATTTGGCGTGGCGCCGGCCATGCTGGCCTATGCCAGCGGCATGCAGGGATTTTTCGATCGCATCGTGCTGGCCTACTTTGTCGCGTGTGGCGTGTCGCGGCTGGCCCGCTTCAACGTGACTGCCGAGTCCATGGCCGACGACAGCGGCAAGGTCAGCCATTTCGAGGGAACGCCGATTCCGACCTCGGTCGTACTGGTGCTGATGCTGCAAATTGCCGCCTGGAGCGGCGCCATCCGTCAAGACCTGTGGTTCGGTGAAACCGCCATTGCCGGGTTGACGCTACATCCACTGGTGCTGGTTTTTGCCGTATCGGGCTCGCTGATGATCAGCCGCATCCGGATTCCCAAACCCTGAGCAGATTTTTCAGTCGGCGAATGCCGTTGATTGGGCTACCTGTCCGACAACTTTTTCGCGACGCAGGATGCGCACCATGACACCCACCATCGTTTTCCAGGATCAGGTCATCGCACCGGCCATCTTTCACGACCGCGTGTTGCGCGCCGCCCAGGTGCTGCATTCGGCGGGCGTCGGCGAAGGCGATGTGGTGGCGCTGCTGATGCGCAACAGCCCGCAGATGCTGGAACTGATGCTGGCCACCCGATGGCTCGGCGCCATGTGGTGTCCGATCAACTGGCACTTCAGGACCGAGGAGGTGCAATACATCCTGGACGACAGTGGCGCACGGGCATGGATGGCCGACGCCGATCTGCTGCAAAAGTTGACCGGCCTGCGCCATGCGCGTATTGCGACCTTCGTGTCTGACGCGGTCGGCAATGCCCCGCAGGCAAGCGGCCAGGCGTTTCAGAACTGGGCCCAGGCGCGCGACGACGCCCCTGCTTACACGGCACCAGCGCATCCACCCCGCGGCCCCATGCTGTACACCTCGGGCACCACCGGACGACCCAAGGGTATTCGCCGCGCGCCAGCGAATACCACCCAGGTCGCGCGGGGCCAGCAGGTATTGCGCCAGGTACTGGGTTTTGCGCCCGGCATGCGCGCGCTGGTGAACGCGCCGATCTACCACAGCGCGCCCAATTCCTTCTGCATCGGCGCCGCCCTGGAGAACGCCGAGTTGTACATCGAGCCGCGTTTCGACGCCGAACACACGCTGCGTCTGATCGAGCGCCATCGCATCACCCACGCCTACCTGGTTCCCACCATGTATGTGCGTTTGCTGGCCTTGCCCGAGGCCATACGCAGCGCATACGACCTGGGTTCGATCCGGTTCGTGTCGTCGACCGGCTCACCCTGCGCGCCCGAGGTCAAACGCGCCATGATCGACTGGTGGGGACCGGTGATCCATGAGGCTTATGGCTCCAGCGAACTGGGCTACATGACACTGCTGGGCAGTGCCGATGCCCTGCGCAAGCCCGGTTCGGCAGGGCAACCCCTGGAGGGTGTCGAGATGGCGATCATCGACGAACAAGGCCATCGTCTGGCGCCAGGTCAGGTGGGCCTGATCCATGTCCACCAACCCGCCTATGCCGACTTCACGTACGCCGGCAACGACGACGCGCGCCAGAGCATGGAGCGGGCGGGGCTCAAGACCATGGGCGATCTCGGTTATCTGGACGAGGACGGCTTCCTGTTCATTGTCGATCGGGCCTGCGACATGGTGATCTCGGGCGGCGTCAACATCTACCCGGCCGAGATCGAACTCGTGCTGCAGCGTATGCCTGGCATCGCCGATTGCGCGGTGTTCGGCATACCCGACACCGAATTCGGCGAAGCACTGGCCGCTGTGGTGCAGCCACTGCCGCAGGCGACGCTGGATGCAGACCAGGTCATCGCATTTCTCAAGCCGCATGTGGCCGGCTACAAGATGCCGAGCAAAGTCGATTTCGTGGCCGAGATGCCACGCGAGGACACCGGCAAGATCTTCAAGCGAAAATTGCGCGAGCCCTACTGGAGCGGCGTCACCCGGCGCATCTGAACCGGGCATATCGCGCCGCCGCGCGACACTTCAGGCAATACGTTGCCAGAACCACGCGATACCCAGCCCCATCAGCAAAACCGATCCGCCCCGCACGACGACAGGTGCATACCAGCGACGGGTCATCAGCCATTGCGCCAACAGCACCCAGGCCGCAACCGCCATCAGTTGCCCGGCCTCGACGCCCAGGTTGAAACCAACCAGCGCCCAGCCCAGCAATCCATCCGGCGCCGACGCATCCTGCAGCAGACCGGCAAATCCGTAACCGTGCACCATGCCAAACGCCAAAGCCATCCACTCGATGCGCAGCCCGGCTATCGGACGCAGATTAAGCGCGGCCGTGGCGACGATGGACAAGGCAATCACCGGCTCGACCCAGCTTGGCGACGCCTG
>JBKJRR010000374.1:0-6733 GCA_046594635.1 Burkholderiaceae bacterium | reverse complement strand
TATCCGCATGTACTGACCGTCTCGACCTTGTACCCGCAGGGTCCGCAGAAGACGCTCAACGTGGTCGAGTTCTACTATCCCGAGGAAATTGCGGCGTTTGAGCGCGAGTTTGTCGAGGCACAACGCGCCGCCTACATGGAAACCTGCGACGAGGACGATGAGATCGCCCTGCGCATGGACGCTGGCCGGCACGCCTTGCTGCAGCGCGGCGACGACGAGCGCGGTCCCTACCAGAGCCCGATGGAAGACGGCATGCAACACTTCCATGAGTGGTACTGCGGGGCGATCGGCGCTGGTGTGCCGGACAATGACACGTTGTCCCTGGCTTGACTCAGCGCTGCCCTCGCACAACAACAGCTTCGGGTCAAAAGATGCCCGACCACAAGACGCGCACTGTCCCGCATACCGGATAACCCTGGGAGACCATCCTATGAGCACACCCCATTTCACGACACTGATCTCTGCCGATCAGTTGCTGGCACTCATCCAGACCGACCAGCCCCTGATGGTGTTTGACTGCAGTTTTGACCTGATGAAGCCGCAGGCGGGTGATCAGCAATTCGCCGAAGCGCATATTCCCGGCGCGGTACGCGCCAACCTGGACCAGCATCTCAGCGCTGCACCTGGCGCGCCAACCGCGGCCAGTGGCGGGCGCCATCCACTGCCGGCACGCGAAGCGTTTGCCGCCTGGCTGGCCAGCGTCGGCTTCGCCTCCCACATGCAGGCGGTGGTATATGACCGCCAGCGCGCCAACTACTGCGGCCGGCTGTGGTGGATGCTCAAGTGGGTCGGGCATGAAAACGTAGCCGTGCTCGATGGCGGATTGCCCGCCTGGTATGCCGCCGGCGGTGTGGTCACCAGCGGCGCGGCCACCGAACATGCACCGACACAGTTCATGCCATCCGAAGCACGTGCCACGCTCGTCAGCGTACAGCAGGTACAAAAGGGACTGGGCCAGCCATCACAAAGCCTGATCGACGCCCGTGCCGAACCCCGATTCAAGGGCGACATGGAACCCATTGATCCAGTGGCCGGCCACATCCCCGGTGCACTGAACCGCCCGTTCGGCAACAACATCGATGACGACGGCCTGTTCAAGCCTGCTGTCGTGCTCAAGGCCGAACTGCTCGAATTGCTCGACGGACGCGATCCCGCCAGCGTCGTGCACCACTGCGGCAGCGGCGTGAGTGCCGTACCCAACATCATTGCGATGGAAGTGGCGGGCCTGGGCCGCCAGGCGCTGTTTGCCGGCAGCTGGAGCGAGTGGTGCAGTGATCCGGCCAGGCCGGTGGAAAAAGGCTGACCAGGACAGCCCAGCGAATCCGTCTGCCGCTATCGCGGCATCGAACCGGCCCTGTCATCTGCACACGAGATCAAACCGCGCCTGCAGTGCGCAAACCAGCAATCTGCTTTGCCGAGAGCCCGAGTTCGGCCAGGATCGCATCCGTGTGTTGACCCAGCGCTGGCACACCGTCCATGCGGGGCGCGTCGCCCAATGTGGTTCCCGGCGGCAACAACGCGGGGATGGGTCCGTTTTCGGTCGCAACCTCGGTCCAGCGCCCACGAGCCTGGAGTTGCGGATGGGACCACAGATCGGCCATGGTGTTGACACGGGCGTGGGCTATGCGGGCTTCATCGAGCCGCTGCGCCACCTGCTCGGGCGTCAACGCGGCAAAGCAAAATTCGATGCGGCTGCGCAAAACGTCGCGCGCCGCGTTGCGGCCGGCGTTCCCCCGGTAGCGTGGGTCTTCGGCCAGTTCCGGCGCCTGCAGCACATGGACGCAGAAGGACTGCCACTCCCGATCGTTCTGCACGGCCAGCATCACACTGGCGCCGTCGCCGACCCTGAAAGGACCATACGGAAAAATCGTCGCATGGCTGGCGCCGGCGCGTGGTGGTGGCGCCGCGCCTTCGAACGCGTAATACATCGGAAACCCCATCCATTCGGCCAGCGACTCGAGCATCGACACATCGATATGGCGGCCGCGACCGGAAATGCCACGCTCCAACAACGCGGCCAGGATGTTCGAATAGGCGTACATGCCGGCCGCGATATCGGCAATCGAATTGCCCGACTTGGCCACATGGTCGCAGTGGCCCGTCACTGACAGGTAGGCCGCCTCGCTCTGGATCAGCAGGTCGTAGGCTTTTCGGTCGCGATACGGCCCGTCGCCACCGTAACCCGAAATGTCGCACAGGATCAGTCCCGGCTTGCCAGCAGACAAGACCTCCCAGGACAAGCCAAGCCGCGCCGCAGCGCCCGGTGCCAGATTCTGCACAACGACGTCGGCCTTTTCGATCACCAGGCGCAGCAGCAAAGCGGCCGATTGCGGGTGTTTTAGATCGAGCGTCAGGCTCTCCTTTGACCGGTTGGTCCAGACGAAATGTGACGACAGACCCCTTACCCTTTCGTCGTATCCCCGCGCAAAGTCGCCCGTAACGGGACGCTCGATCTTGATCACCCGCGCACCAAGGTCGGCCAGTTGCCGGGTGGCGTAGGGTGCAGCAACGGCATGTTCGAGCGACACCACCGTGACGCCGCGCAAGGGTCGCATCGGCTCGTCGCGGTTAGCTGCCATCGTCATGCCGGCTGCCGATCAGAACAGGCCGGAGATTTTCCCGTCGTCATCGATATCAATACGCGCCGAAGCCGGTTCCTTGGGCAGCCCGGGCATGGTCATGATGTCACCACAGATCATCACGACGAACTCAGCGCCCGCGGCCAGACGTACCTCCCGGATATTGACCATGTGGCCTGACGGCGCACCGCGCAGCTTGGGGTCGGTGGAGAACGAATACTGCGTCTTGGCCACACACACCGGGTAGTGGCCGAACCCGTCGGCCTGCAGTTTCGCAATCCGCGCGCGAACCGCTGAATCGGCCGATATGTCGGCAGCCCCGTACACCTGCGTGGCGATGGCCTTCATCTTGTCCCACAGGCTGTCTTCGTCGCGATAGACAAACTTCATGCTGGCCGTTCCCGCCTCTGCCAGGCGCACCACGATGTGTGCCAGTTCCTCGGCACCCCGCGAGCCATCGGCCCAATGGCGTGCCACGACCACCGGTACGCCCTGTCGATCCATGACCCGGCGCAACAAGTCGAGTTCGGCCGACGTGTCCGACGTGAAGTGGTTGATGGATACCACACACGGCAGTCCGTAGCGGTGACGGATGTTGTCGACATGGCGCTCCAGGTTGGCAATGCCTTTTTCCAGTGCGGCCAGATTCGGCTCATTGAGTGCCTTGGCCTCGACGCCGCCGTGGTGCTTGAGCGCACGCAGCGTGGCAACCACCACCGCCACATCCGGCCGCAAGCCCGACTTGCGGCACTTGATGTCGACGAACTTCTCCGCGCCCAGATCGGCGCCGAATCCGGCCTCGGTCACGACATAGTCGCCCAGCTTGAGTGCCGCACGCGTCGCCGTCACGGTATTGCAGCCGTGCGCAATATTGGCGAACGGGCCGCCGTGGATGATGGCGGGGTTGTTCTCCAGCGTCTGCACCAGATTGGGTTTGATCGCGTCCTTGAGCAAGGCAGCCATCGCGCCCTGCGCCTGCAGGTCGCTGGCCCGGATCGGCACCTGGTCGCGCGTGTACCCGACGATGATGTTGCCCAGCCGGGTCTTGAGATCCTTGCGTGAGGTCGCCAGGCAGAAGATCGCCATCACCTCGGAGGCCACGACGATGTCGAAGCCATCCTCCCGCGGGAAGCCATTGCCGGGGCCACCCAGCGACACCACCGTCGAGCGCAAGGCGCGGTCATTCATGTCCATGACCCTGCGCCAGACGATGCGCCGCTGATCGAAGCCCAGCGCATTGCCATGGTGGATATGGTTGTCCAGCAAGGCCGCCAGCAGGTTGTGCGCCAGCGCGATGGCATTGAAGTCGCCGGTGAAATGCAGGTTGATATCTTCCATCGGCACGACCTGCGCGTGACCGCCACCAGCAGCGCCACCCTTCATGCCGAACACCGGTCCGAGCGAGGGTTCACGCAATGCGATCACCGCGCGTTTGCCGATGCGGTTGAGGGCGTCGCCCAGACCGACCGTGGTGGTGGTCTTGCCCTCACCTGCAGGCGTCGGGCTGATGGCGGTGACCAAAACCAGTTTGCCGTCCGGCCCGCTCTGGCGGTCCAGCCAGGCCAGGTCGATCTTCGCCTTGTAGTGGCCATAGGGCTCGAGTGCCTCGGCGGGAATACCCAGTCGCGCTTGGGCCAGCTGCAAAATCGGTATCAGCGTTGCCGCTTGCGCTATATCGATATCGGACAATGCCATGGTGACTCCAGATCAGGGTGAGAGCCCGTCTTCGACGCGATACAGCCCGCAGCAGCGTCGGCTGGCCTCGCACCATGGTAGCGCCTGGTGCCGGTTTCAGGAACCGGTGGCGACATTTGTCGTGAAACGGGCCGTCGGACGGTACTGCGGTACCAGACGCGCAACGGCCGGCATCTACAACTCGGCCAGTGCGCGCGCGAATCCGTCCAGATAAAGCGGGAAGTCCTGCAGGTCGTTGTGCGCTGCTCCGGGCACCAGCAACAACTGCGCGTGTGGCACCAGCACCTTCAACCTTTCACTGTGCCGTGGTGTGATCAAGGGATCCTGCACCCCGTGGATCAGCAGCAGGCGATTTGGTATGCGTGTAATCCACGTATCGGTACGCAGCGGATATCGCAGCACCCCGGACGGCACCCAGGGATAGTGGTCCTGCGTCAATGCCAGCATACTGAAATACGGCGACACCAGCACCGTCAGTTCTGGCGGCCTGCTGGTCGCGAGTTCGACCGCCAGATTAGCCGCCAGACCGCTACCCAGTGAACGGCCATAGACCACCAGCTTGCGCCCCTGGTATCGGTCGGCAATCGACGCCCAAGCCGCACGCACGTCGGCCTGCAACTGTGCCTGGCTCTCGATCCGGCCGCTGCTCTTGCCATAGCCGCGGTAATCGAGCATGAAAAGGTCATAATTTGCCTTGCGATATAGGTCGGCGCTGACGAACCAGTTCTGCAGACTGCCGCCATTGCCATGCAGGAAGAACACCACGCCCTTGGGATCAGGCAGTCGCAGGTGCAGTACCGACAGGCGCGCACCGGGCACCTCGATCCGGGCCTCGTGTACATCGCCATCCCTGGCCAGCGGCGTGTCGGCCGCCAGCACCGTGGGCGCGAACAGCAGTCTCTCCTGCCCCCACCACAACGCTGCCAGCACGGCGGCATACAGGCAAGCGAGCAGCAGCAACACAGCGCCCAGCGACACGCCCAGCGTCATGAACGATCGACCGTTGCGCAACATGGATATGAACCGGCATACATGCCCCACAGTGTAGAAGTGTGTCGCGTATCACTCAGCAATGCCCTGCTTCGTTGTATCCCAGCAACGCCCACTTTCTGACGCAAAATCAGCGCATGTCCCAAGTCGATCAGCCCCGCCGCAATGATGGCCTGGAAGCCTTGCTGCGCGACGCCCACGCCGCGCTTGACCGGGGCGACGTGCGGGAAGGACGCGCGACGTCGCAAAAGGTGCTGAAGGCGGCCGAAGGCCTGTCCAATCGGCGATACGAGGCCAAGGCCCTGCTGTGCCTGGCCCATTGCGACCGCATGTTGTCGCACTACCGGCGCGCGCACCGCGCCAGTCAGCGCGCAGCACAAAACTTCCAGCTGCTCGGTGACACCTCGGGCGAGGTCATGGCGCTGTCGACCCATGCCATCGTCTCGGTCACACTGGGGCGCAATGAAGAGGCGGTCGAAGCCGCGCTGCTCAGCGTGCGCCTGAGCCAGTTCTTGGAACATGCCGAACACAGTGTTCTGTCCTACAACGCGCTGGGTGTGGCTTATTACTGGAGCCATGGGTTCGAAAAAGCGGAACAGGCGCTGAGCACCGCGATCGAGATTGCGCAACAGGCGCAGCCACGGCTGAGCACCTTCCAGCCCATGGTCAACCGCTGGTGGACCGAACTGCTGCGGGTTTTTCACGAGCGTTACTACGTTGGCGTTTTTACCGGTCTGGACAAACTGCGTACGCAACGCGAAGCCATCATCGCGCTGATCGCCAGCGGCGACGCCGGGGGTGTAACAGCAGGAACCCATATCACGACCGAAGCCGTCTTGCAGTTTGGCCTGTGCCTGGAGCAGTGCTGGCATGGCCGCATCGGTCAGGCCCGACTCGATGTCGAGGTGCTGGCGCAATGGGCCAAGCGCTACGGCACCGTCACCTGGCTGGGCGCGCTCGAGAGATGGGCGCGGGCTGAAATCGCCTGGGCACAAGGCGACTGGAGCCGGGCCATGCAGGAGGCGGCGAAGATGATCGACATCGCGGTGCAGGTGGAACATGAACAACTGGCCTGCCTGGGGCACCTGCTGTCGTCGCAGATGTATGTGGCGCAAGGGCTCAATGGCGAAGCGGTCGACGAACTGCGCCGCCTGCGCCTGCGCGAACAACTGATTCGCGCCGACGGCCTGGAAACGCGCGAGAAGGTCGTCGAGTGGCAAGTGGACCTTCGGCTGCGCCAGCAAAGCATCAATCAGCTCACGCACAGCGTCCATCAGCTCCAGTCGGCGTCTGTTGAATTGACGCGACTATCGCTGGAAGATACGTTGACCGCGATACCGAATCGTCGAAACTTCGAAATCTACGCAGCCACGCTGCTGCGCCAGAGCATTGAGCGCGGCCAGTCCATTTGCCTGGCATTGGTCGATGTCGACAAATTCAAGCAGATCAACGACGGATACTCCCACCTG
>JBKJRR010000282.1:0-3937 GCA_046594635.1 Burkholderiaceae bacterium | reverse complement strand
TCACCGGTGGTTCGCGCGGTCTGGGCCTGCAGATGGCGCAGGCGCTGGGCGAGGCGGGTGCGCGCGTCATGCTCAGTTCGCGCAAGGCCGAAGACCTGGAGCAGGCAACGGCACAGCTGCAGGCACAAGGCATCGACACCCGCTGGATCGCGGCGGATTGCGCCGATGAGCAGGATATCGTGCGCCTGGCGGATGAGACGCTCGAGCGTCTGGGTCCGATCGACATCCTGGTGAACAACGCCGGCGCCGCCTGGGGCGCACCGGCTGAAGATCATCCGGTGGCGGCCTGGGACAAGGTGATGAACCTGAATATCCGTGGTTATTTCCTGCTGTGCCAGCAGGTGGCCAGGAAAAGCATGATCGCGCGCCGCAGCGGACGCATCATCAACCTGGCGTCCATCGCTGGCCTGGGTGGCAATCCCAGTGGCATGTACACCATCGCGTACAACACCTCCAAGGGGGCCGTCGTCAACTTCACCCGCGCGCTGGCCTGCGAGTGGGGACAGTACAACATCACGGTCAACGCGATATGTCCGGGGTTTTTTCCCAGCAAGATGACCGCCGGTACCCTGAAGGAGATCGGCGAGGAAACGCTGGCCAGCCACGCGCCACTGCGCCGACTGGGGGATGATGAAGATCTCAAGGGACTGACGGTGCTGCTGGCCTCGGACGCCAGCAAACACATCACCGGCCAATGGCTGGCGGTGGACGGTGGCGTGTCTGTCGTGACCGGTGGCTGAAACCCGCACCGGGCAGTTGCCCGCGACCGTCCCTATTCCGTTTGCCGATCATCTGCAACTGAACGCGCCACAGCTCGGTTCCGGATCCGCGCAGATGGCGTATCAGTCCAGGCCGGAACATCTGAACTCCTTTGGCATTGTGCATGGCGGCGCCGTGATGACCTTGCTCGATGTGGTGATGGCATCGGCGGCACGCTCATTGCAGCCGGAGATGGGCATGATCACCATCGAACTCAAGACCAGCTTCATGCGAGCGGCCCAGGGCACCCTGACTGCGCACGGCAAAGTGCTGCACCGTTCCCGCAAGATGGTTTTTGTCGAGGGGCGCATCGTGGACGAGCAGGGGCAGTTGTGTGCCCATGCCACAGGCACCTTCAAATACGCACCCCGTAACACGCCGCCAGTGCCGCAGGGCGCCGGCGGCGAGATCAAAAACGGTTGACGCGATCTCAAGTCATGTCAACACCAGCGCAATGCGGACGTAGTGTCCGCTTGCACGCCGGCCAGGTGCCGGTTCACAATCCAACAAGGACATCCCACATGCCAGGCAATCAACAGATCATTCTCACCAGTCGTCCCAAGGGCGAGGCCGAGGCCGGCAATTTCGAGCTGCGGTCCTGCGAGACGCCGGAGTTGCAACAGGATCAGGTGCTGGTGCGCAACCATTTTCTGAGCCTGGACCCGTATATGCGGGGGCGCATGAACGATGGCAAGAGTTATGCACAGCCACAGGCGCTGGACGAGGTCATGGGGGGTGGCACAGCCGGCGAGGTGGTCGCTTCGCGCTCGGAGAAATTTGCCGTTGGCGATCAGGTGGTGGGCATGGGCGGATGGCAGAACTACAGCGTGGTCGACGCCAATCAACCAGGACTGCTGCGCAAGGTCGATACCCGCCATGTGCCACTGAGCCACTACCTGGGCGCGGTCGGAATGCCGGGTGTGACGGCCTGGTATGGCCTGATGCGCATCTGCGCACCCAAACCGGGTGAGACAGTGGTCTGCAGCGCCGCGACGGGCGCTGTCGGCAGCGCGTTTGCGGCCCTGGCCAAGGCCCGCGGATGCCGTGTCGTCGGTATCGCCGGTGGTCCCGAGAAGTGCCGTTATGCCACCGAGGAACTGGCTTACGACGAGTGCATCGACTACAAGCAACATACCGATGCGACTTCGCTGTCCAAGGCGATCCGGGCGGCCTGCCCCAAAGGTATTGACGGCTATTTCGAAAACGTGGGCGGCATGGTGCTCAATGCGGTCCTGCCCAACATGAACGCTTTTGGCCGTGTGGCGGTGTGCGGCATGATTGCGGGATACGACGGTGCAGCCGTGCCGCTGGCCTATCCCCAGCTGATCCTTGTCAACCGGCTGACGGTGCAGGGCTTCATTGTTTCCGAACACATGGATGTCTGGCCGCAGGCGCTGACGGAACTCGGTGAACTGGTGGGTAGCGGCAAGCTGCGCCCGCGCGAGTCGGTTGCCCAGGGGCTCGCGGCTGCGCCGCAAGCATTTCTGGGCCTGCTGAAGGGTCGCAATTTCGGCAAACAGCTGGTCAAGCTCGTCTGACCAACACCGACCAGCGCCACTACGCAGTTCAATCATGGGCACCCACGATGTCTTCAACCAGTCCCGGGCGCTGACCGACTACAACTTGTTTGACTGCAATCACGGGCTGCGCTCAGCGCTGAGCTTGTTTGCGCCGCAACTCGATACCGGCGCTCTGGCTGCGCTCGGGCACTTGTGCGGTAGCGCGGAGATGCAGGCGCAGGCGCGGCTGGCCAACGTTGCGACGCCGCAATTGCACAGCCACGACCGATTTGGCCGGCGTGTCGACCAGGTGGAGTTTCACCCTGCCTATCACCAGCTGATGTCCGCTGCGGTCGGGGCCGGGCTACACGCGACACCATGGGGCGCTGGTGCCGGCGCACATGCGCATGTGCAGCGAGCCGCCGGATTCATGATGTTCACCGAGCTGGAGCCCTCGGTGTTGTGTCCGATCTCGATGACCTATGCGGTCATGCCGTCGCTGCGCGCCAATGCCGCGCTCCACGCCGACTGGGCACCGGGCCTGGTCAGCCGGCAATACGACGCCCGTGGAATGCTGTGGCGTGAAAAGGCCGGTTTGACCATGGGCATGGGCATGACCGAGAAGCAGGGAGGCTCCGACGTGCGTGCAAACACCACGCAGGCGCGCTTGGATGGCAACGACCACTGGGGCGCGCGTTACCGCGTGACAGGCCACAAATGGTTCATGTCGGCGCCGATGTGTGATGCCTTCCTGATCCTGGCGCAAACGCCCGCCGGGCTGTCATGCCTGTTCCTGCCGCGGGTGTTGCCCGACGGCACTGCCAACGACATTCGCATCATGCGGCTCAAGGACAAACTGGGCAACAAGGCCAACGCCAGTTCTGAAGTCGAATTCGCCGATGCCACGGCCTGGCGGGTGGGGGACGAGGGACGCGGGGTCGCGCAAATCCTGGAAATGGGCATGATGACGCGCCTCGATTGTGCTTTGGGCACCAGCGGCCTGATGCGCCAGGCACTGAGTCTGGCGCTGCAGCACACGAACCAGCGCCAGGCGTTTGGCAAACCCCTGGTCGCACATGCGCTGATGCGCCAGGTGCTGGCAGATCTCGCGCTGGAGAGCGAAGCGGCTTGCGTGCTGGCGCTGCGCCTGGCACGTGCGTTTGATTTTCCAGACGATCCGCACGAGAAGGCCATCGCACGCCTGCTGACACCGGTGGCCAAATTCTGGATCTGCAAACGTGGCAGCCACTTCGCCCAGGAGGCCATGGAGTGCCTGGGCGGCAACGGGTATGTGGAGGAGGGCGGAGAAGGCGTGATGGCGCGTGTCTACCGAGAGATGCCGCTGAACTCGATCTGGGAGGGCGCTGGCAACATCATGGCACTGGACCTGCTGCGTGCCTTGCGCATGCCGCAGGCCTTGATGGCTTTGACAACCGAGTTCGCGCCAGCGCGTGGTGCGTCCCGGGCGCTTGACGGTCTGTGCGATCGATTGCTCGCGGCCGTCGACGGCCTGGTAGACGAAGGCCAGGCACGACGTCTGAGTCAGGACCTGGCGCTGGCGCTGCAGGCTTGTTTGTTGCGCCAAAGTGCGCCCGATTGTGTCTTTGACGCGTTTTGCGCATCGCGCATCGCCGGCCACTGGGGGCAGGTGTTTGGTACGCTGGACGCCGGTGCCGATC
>JBKJRR010000278.1:0-6622 GCA_046594635.1 Burkholderiaceae bacterium | reverse complement strand
CGCGTCCAGCGAGCCGTATTCCTGCAACCACTTGGCAGCGGTCTTGGGGCCGACTTTTTCGACCCCGGGCACGTTGTCAACCGTATCGCCCACCAGGGTCTGGTAGTCGACCATGAGACGTGCCGGCACGCCGAACTCCGCCTCCACCCCGGCCAGATCGCGCCGCTTACCGTTCATCGTGTCGACAATCGTGATGTGCTCGTCAACCAGTTGCGCCAGATCCTTGTCGCCGCTGGAAATGATGACCTCGATGCCCTGCGCCGCGGCCATCACGGCCAGTGTTCCGATCACGTCGTCAGCCTCGACGCCGGGCACATCGAGCACACTCCAGCCGAGCAGGCGAACCACCTCGTGGATGGGTGGAATCTGGGCGCGCAGATCGTCGGGCATGGGGCTGCGCTGCGCCTTGTACTCGGGGTAGATCGCGTCGCGAAAGGTCGGCCCCTTGGCATCGAACACGCAGGCCGCGTAGTCGGCGGGCACCTCCTTGCGCAGGCTCTGCATCATGTTGATCATGCCGCGGATGGCGCCGGTCGCCGCACTGCTCGGATCGTCTGGCACCGCCCGCAGATCGGGCATCGCGTGGAACGCCCGATACAGATAACTCGATCCGTCCACCAGCAGCAACCTGCGTTGCTGCCGCGGCTGCGCCGGCATGTCGATCGTGGCTTGTTTCTCGCTCATGGGGTTCCTTGGGGCAAATTTGCGCTGCGACCTGCGCCGGTAATGGGTCCGGCAATGCGTGCGTGCATTTTGCCTGCCACATGAACAGGTCGGTGGTTCTACAATCGCGCCATGTTCCTCCCACGCCCCGTCACCCTGTTCCTGCTGGCACTGGCCATGGGCACTTCCGGTCTGTCCATGGCCCAGACACCTCCGGCCGAAGCCGTTGCCCCGACGGCGGCGCAACGATCCGATCAACGTATCGAGCGCATCCGCATCGAAGACGCCGGTTCGCGCATCGACGAATTGCGTGTCGGCGGTGAAACCCAGAGCATCATGGTCTCCCCCAAAGGCGGCATGCCTTCCTACGATGTCGTGCCCGAGCGCGGCAACAGCCAGCTGACGCGCGGCGAGCGCAGCAGCACCGGCAATACGGGTGGCACGCGGGTCTGGAAGGTACTGGGCTTCTAGCCCTGCAGCACTGATTCATGGCGGTTTACACAGAGGTCGCGCCCGCTGAGGCCGGCGACCTGATCCATAACCTCGGGCTCGGACAACTGCATGACCTGCAAGGGTGCGCGGGCGGCATCGAAAACACCAATTACTTTGTCAGCACCGACCGGGGTGAATACGTGCTGACCTTGTTCGAACGGCTGAGCTCCGAGCAGCTGCCGTTTTACCTGGCGCTGATGAAACACCTGGCCAGCAAGGGCATTCCGGTGCCTGACCCGGCCGAGGACGCCAAGGGCATTTTCCTGCACCAACTCAAGGACAAGCCGGCGACGGTGGTCAACAAGCTGCCAGGCAAAAGCGCACTGGCCCCCGGTGTAGCGCATTGCGCCGCGGTCGGCGACATGCTGGCACGCATGCACCTGGCTGCACGCGACTTCGAACCCGGCCAACCCAATTTGCGGGGCCTGTCCTGGTGGAACGAGACCGTGCCGGTTGTGCTGCCCTTTGTCGACGACTCCCAGGCGGCATTGCTGCAAAGTGAACTGGCCTACCAGAATCACGTGGCGCAGTCCTCGGCCTGCAAGGCCTTGCCGCGTGGCCCGATCCACGCCGACCTGTTCCGCGACAACGTGTTGTTCGAATCTGGCGCCGACGCGGGCGAAAACGCTGCGCCACCAGTGCTCAGCGGGTTTTTCGATTTCTACTTCGCCGGGGTCGACAGCTGGTTGTTCGACATTGCCGTATGCATGAACGACTGGTGCATCGACCTTGGCAGCGGCAGCACCGATCCGGCGCGCACCGCCAGCCTGCTGCAGGCCTATGGCAAGGTGCGGCCGCTTTGCAACGCCGAACGCACATTGCTGCCCGCCATGGCGCGGGCGGGGGCCCTGCGCTTCTGGATATCGCGCCTGTGGGACCTGCATCTGCCGCGCGAAGCATCGATGCTCCAGGCGCACGATCCCGAACATTTCGAACGCGTGTTGCGCCAGCGGGTTCAGTCCCCATTGGTCATTTGCGGCACCTGATGCGCCGACTCGCTGCCGCGCGCAGCCTGCGCGCAGGGCGTATGGCGGTTTCGCTGACAATAGACGGTTGAACCAGGTGCCTTCGGCACCAGCGGATACCAGCCACCGCGCCATCTCAGACTGGCCCATCACACCATGAAGCTCAATATCGTCCCTGCCCGCACCGGAGTCCTGTGGGTCCGTCTGGGTATCCGGACCTTTTTCCGCCAGCCGCTGGCGCTGTCCGGCCTTTTCTTCATGTTCCTGGCGATCATGTCGCTGGCCAATCTGGTGCCGGTGGTCGGACTGGCGCTGACCATGGCATTGCTGCCCGCATGCACCCTGGGTTTCATGGCGGCCACCAAGGAGGCAGAGGCCGGAAAGTTCCCGATGCCGATGGTATTTCTCAGCGCTTTCAGGGCCGGACGCAAGCAATTGCGCTCCATGCTGATCCTGGGTGTGATGTATGGCGCAGGCCTGTGGCTGATCATCGGCGCCACCAGCCTGGTCGATGGCGGAAAGTTCGCCAGCGGCTATATCGCAGGCACCACGTCGCCGGTCGACATTGCGCGCGACACCGAACTTTGGAGCGGCATGTTCACCTTCCTGGCGCTGCAATTGCCGCTATCACTGATGTTCTGGCATGCGCCAGCGCTGGTGCACTGGCACCAGGTACCGCCGCTGAAAAGCCTGTTCTTCAGCCTGATTGCCTGTCTTCGCAACTTCTGGGCCTTCACCTTGTTCGGACTATCTTGGATGGGCTTGATGGTGTTGCTGGTCCAGGTGGTCTACCTGCTGGCAGGACCGATTGGCAGTCCGCCGCTGGCGGGTATGGTGTTTGTGCCAGGCACGCTGATGATCACCGCGATGATCATGACCTCGACCTATTTCACGTTTCGCGATTGTTTCCAGACCACCGAGGACAGCCATGAACCGACACTCCCTGCTTGACCGATCCGATCTGGAGGTGTCCTGGCATCAACGCCGCCGCTTCCTGGCCGCCGCTGCGGCCTGGACAGCCACCGGGGGTTTCACTGCTGCGCAAGCCCAGTCGCGCAGCAACATCGTCGAACTGCAAGGGGACGTGCTGCTCAATGGCTCGCGACTGCTGCCGCAACACACAATCCAGAGTGGCGACCAGTTGTCCACCGGACCCGGCGCCACGCTGGTATTCGTTGTCGGCAACGCTGCATTCCAGGTGCGTCAAAACACCCAGATGGCAGTGGAGCGCGGCGACTCGATCAATGCCATCAGTATCCTGCGCCTTTTTGCGGGCGGCGTGGCCAGCGCCTGGGGTCGGGGCGAACGGCGTTTGGTGGTCACCCCGACACTGACGGCTGGCATCCGGGGCACCGGCGTCTACACCGAGGTGTCACCCAAGGACCGCGGGCGCAGCTATTTCTGCAACTGCTATGGCACGGTCGACCTGACCGCTACGGGCGACTCGGTGACCAGCCAGGCCGAATATCACCAGGGATTCTGGGCCGAAACCGAGCCGCGTAACGGTCGCATGCTGACACCGGCCGGCGCCATCAACCATACCGACGAAGAGATGGAAGTGCTGGCCCGACTCGCCGGAGAACGCACCGCATGGCAGATCAAGGGTCGCAAAGGCCAACGCGATGGCCGTGGCTACGTGGACATGAAGTCGACCGAGCCACACCCACTTCAGATACCGCGCCGCTGAGCGGCGCCAGCATGCAACGTCAGTTGCGGGCCTTGTATTGCGCGATGGCCTGCGCCAGGTCGACGTATTCCTCGCAGGTCGTGTTGCCGCAGATCTGCGCCAGCGTCGCGAGGTGCGTTTGTGCTTCTGCCGGTTTCTTGTCCATCAGGTAGGCCTCGCCGATGTACTCATGGGCCCCCTTGTGGCGCGGGTCCAGCCGGATCGCCGTCTTGTAGTGCTCAAACGCCCTGGGCAGATCAGGATTGGCCTGCTTTCGGTAGCTGTAACCGAGCAGGTTGTGGATATCTGCATTGCGCGGTTCATCGCGCACGGCCTGGTTGAGCTGGGCCAAGGCCTTTTTCCAGTCCTTGGCCTGTATCGCGTCGCGTGCGAGTTGAATACGTTCGCTGGCGCTGGGCATAGTGGACACAGGGCCGGTGTCCGCCGCCTGCGCGGTGACGCCCGTCAACAGCGTGCCCAACAAAAAGGCGGCGATTCGGGTTTTCATTCAGTTTCTCCGGAAAAGCAGGTTGGAGGCCTGTCGCTGTCTGCCAGTTCCGTCCATCTTGAAATTTGGCACATACGCGCAGACTCAGGGTACAGGTGTGAGCTTGGCCACCGACAAGGCCAGCCATTTGATGCCATGGCGCGGGAAGTTGATCTGCGCCCGCGCGTCGTCACCAGCGCCTTCGAGCAACAACACGATGCCTTCGCCGAACTTGGCGTGAAACACCTTCATCTTCACGCGCAGTCCGTGACCGCCCTCTGACGACCGCGCCACGGGTGCCGACGCCTGATGCGATGGAATGGCACGATTGGCGCCACCGGATGACCAGCCCGACGAGCCAACCCCGCTGGTGGCGCCGGCAAAGTCGCCAAAGCCGCTGCGCTTGGGTGTGATCCACTTGAGCGCTGCCTCGGGCAACTCGTCAAAGAAGCGGCTGCGCATGTTGTAGCGCGTCTGCCCTTGCAACATGCGGGTCTGCGAATGGCTCAGGTACAGCCGCTGGCGCGCGCGGGTGATCGCCACGTACATCAGGCGCCGCTCCTCCTCCAGGCCGTCATGGTCGCTCATCGAGTTCTCATGCGGGAACAGGCCCTCCTCCATGCCACCGATGAAGACACAATCAAATTCCAGACCCTTGCTTGCGTGCACGGTCATCAACTGCACCGCATCTTGCCCTGCCTGGGCCTGGTTATCGCCCGACTCGAGCGCGGCGTGGGTCAGGAAAGCGGCCAGCGGCGACAGGGTCTCACCGGTCTCGGCGTCTGGCGCTGGTGCCAGTTCATCGATCGGCAAGGCCACGGCGTCACGCCCGAAACCTTCCTGGGTGACAAAACTCTCGGCCGCGTTGACCAGTTCCTCCAGGTTTTCGATGCGGTCCGCGCCTTCGCGTTCACCTTGGTAATGCGTCATCAGGTCGCTGTGCTGAAGCACCAATTCGATGATCTCGCGCAACGACAGCCCCTGCGTCTGCTCGCGCAATACGTCGATACGTGCAACGAACGCGCCCAGATTCGCGCCGGCCTTGCCCGACACGGCGCCGGTCGCATCGTGCAGCGACTTTCCGGAGCTGCGCGCCGCATCCTGCAACTGCTCCAGACTGCGGGCACCGATACCACGTGGCGGAAAATTGACCACGCGCAAAAAACTCGTGTCGTCACCGGGGTTCTCGAGCAGGCGAAGGTATGCCAGCGCGTGCTTGATCTCGGCGCGCTCGAAAAAGCGCAGGCCGCCATACACCCGGTACGGCATGCTGGCATTGAACAAGGCGGTCTCGATGACCCGGCTCTGCGCATTGCTGCGGTACAACACCGCAATTTCCTTGTGGTCGATGCCGTCCCGCACCAACTGGCGCATTTCCTCGACCATCCACTGCGCCTCGGCAAAGTCGCTCGGCGACTCGTAGACGCGCACTGGCTCGCCTGGTCCCTGGTCGGTGCGCAGATTCTTGCCCAGACGCTTGGCGTTGTGGCTGATCAGCGCATTGGCGCTGTCCAGGATGTTGCTGTAACTGCGGTAGTTCTGCTCGAGCTTGATCTGGTGCTGGACATGGAATTCACGCACGAAATCGGCCATGTTGCCGACCCGCGCGCCGCGAAAGGCATAAATGCTCTGGTCGTCGTCGCCGACCGCCAGCACACTGCCGGTCGGGTGAAAGGCCGGATCGTCCGACACGGTGGCGCCGGCCCCCGAGCCGGCCAGCATCTTGATCCAGGCGTATTGCAGCTTGTTGGTGTCCTGGAACTCGTCAATCAGGATATGGCGAAAGCGCCGCTGGTAGTGCTCGCGGATCGGGTCGTTATCGCGCAGCAGCTCGAAACTGCGCAGCATCAGCTCGCCAAAGTCGACCACGCCTTCGCGCTGGCATTGCTCTTCGTACAGCTGGTAAATCTCGATCTTCTTGCGCGTGTCGGCGTCCCGCGCGTCGACCATGTTGGGACGCAGCCCGTCCTCTTTGCACCCGGCAATGAACCACAGAGTCTGTTTGGGTGGAAAACGCTCGTCGTCGATGCTGAACTGCTTCATCAGCCGCTTGATCGCCGACAACTGGTCCTGCGTGTCCAGGATCTGGAACGACTGCGGCAGATTGGCCATGCGGTAATGCGCGCGCAGAAAGCGGTTGCACAAACCGTGGAAGGTGCCGATCCACATGCCCCGCACATTGACCGGCAGCATGCTGGACAAGCGCGTCATCATCTCCTTGGCTGCCTTGTTGGTGAAGGTCACCGCCAATACCCCGGCCGGTGATACCTGAGCGGTCTGCAGCAACCACGCGATGCGCGTGGTCAGCACCCGTGTCTTGCCCGAACCGGCACCGGCCAGGATCAGTGC
>JBKJRR010000207.1:0-6357 GCA_046594635.1 Burkholderiaceae bacterium | reverse complement strand
CGAGCCGCGAGAACGCCCTTGCTCCCAGGGCGCCGACCGTCACCCACCCGGTCACCCTGGCGGTCACCTTGAATGCCCTGCGCCGGCACCCCCTTACCTTCAAGAAAACTGCGGGCTTCTCGGCCAGGGCCTCGCTGCGCCGCAGTGATTTCGGCATGACGTCCTGGAAAAACCTGGTAGGCGACGACGTGCAGTTGGTGATCGAGGCCGAAGCGGTGCGTGATTCCGCCGACGGCGACAAGGCGGCCAATGACCAATCGAAAGCGGGCCCCGATGATCCTGCGCAATAGTCCCGACACGTGGGGTAGTGTCAGCATCGCCCTGCACTGGCTCACCGGGCTGTTGGTGCTGGGCATGGCCGTGGCCGGCCTGGTGATGACCGAACTGCCGACCAGCCCATTGAAGATCCAGGTCTATGCCCTGCACAAGAGTTTCGGATTGTCCGTGCTCGGCCTGACCGCGCTGCGGCTGCTGTGGCGATTGATTTCCGGCCGGCCCGAACCCGAGCCTGGCGCGCCGCTCTGGCAGGACCGCATCGCCGCGCTGACGCATGGCGCACTTTATGGATTGCTGATCGCGATCCCGTTGTCGGGCTGGTGGTTCAATTCGACATCAGGCTTCCCCCTGCGCTGGTTCGGCCTGGTGGCCTTGCCCAAGCTGGGCGGCTACGACCCGCAATTGAAGGCTTTCGCCAAGCAGACACACGAGTTCCTGTTCTTCACCTTGGCCGCGCTGGTCGTCGTGCACGCGGCGGCGGCGCTCTACCACCACTACCACCTGCGCGACCGCACCCTGTCGCGCATGCTGCCGATCAAGCACAAGGAATGATGCCGATGCGTCAACTTTTGATCCTGCTGGTCTTGTCGGCCGGCGTGGCGGGCAACACCTGCGCCGCCGACTACGCGACCCTGCCCGAGTCCACGCTGGGCTTCAGCGCCAGTTTCCAGGGCGAGACCTTCAACGGCAAGTTCACGCGCTTTACCCCGCAAATCCGTTTCGACCCCGCCAAGCTCGCGACCAGCCGCTTCGACGTACGTATCGAGCTCGCCAGCGCCAATACCCGCAACGATGAGCGCGACCAGATGTTGCGCAGCAGCGATTTCTTCGACATTGCAGCGCAGCCAGAGGCGCGTTTCATCGCAACCCGCTTCCGCGCGCTGGGGGGCAATCGCTACGCGGCCGACGGCGCGCTGACCCTGCATGGCGTCAGCAAACCGGTGGTGCTGAGCTTTACCTGGGTCGCGGGCGCGAAGACGGTGCTGGCGGGTGAGGCCACCCTTAGGCGCCTGGATTTCCGCCTGGGCACGGGCGACTGGGCCGATACGGAACTGCTGCCCAACGAGGTCAAGGTTAATACCCGGTTGGCACTGGTAGCTGTCAGGAAATGAAGGCCCGCACCTGCGCCGCGTCAAAGGGCCAGTCCAATTCGGCGCCGCTGTCCTCACGTCGCAAGACCGGCAGACGCGTCCCGTAGACAGCTTCCAGTTCGGCATCCCCATCAATCCAGACCGGGTCGAAATCGGCCACGCCCGCCGCCAGCAGTTGTTCATATGCGTCATCGCACAGGGGGCAATCGTCACGCTGGAACAGGGTCAGGTTCATCAGGGTCGGGCCCTTGCAGCCTTTGCAATCGGTCGGGGGCTAGAATGGAGACCCCGGCGGAATTCTATTTCATATGGCAGTCAGCGTTTTCGACCTGTTCAAGATCGGCATCGGGCCGTCGTCCTCGCACACCGTCGGGCCCATGCGCGCCGCCGTGCGCTTCGCAAGCAAGTGGCTGGACGAAGCGGGCACGCTTGATTCGTGCGCCCGCATCCGCGTTGAACTGTACGGCTCGCTCGCGATGACGGGGCGCGGCCACGGCACCGACAAGGCCGTACTGATGGGGTTGGAAGGCCATTGGCCCAACAGCATCGACCCCGACCTCATTCCCGCGTCGCTCGCTCGCATTCGCGCCGAAAAGAAATTGATGGTGCTGGGCCGGCACAGCATCGATTTCGATGAAAAGACCGATCTGGTTTTCAACAAGCGGCAGAAGCTGCCCTTCCACACCAATGGCATGCGCTACAGCGCCTATGCCACTGACGGCCGCGAAATTGCCGCGCGCGATTACTACTCGGTGGGTGGCGGCTTCGTGGTCAACCAGGACGAGGCGGCCGAAGACCGCATCGTCGCCGACACCACACCGCTGCCTTACGCCTTCCACAGCGGTGATGAACTGTTGAAGTTGTGCGCGGCCAACAAACTGACCATCGCCGAGTTGATGATGGCCAACGAACGGGTCTGGCGCAGCGACGAACACACCCGCGAAGGCCTACTGGAAATATGGCGCGCAATGCAGGACTGCCTGACGCGCGGCACCCGCCAGACCGGCGTCCTGCCCGGCGGCCTGAAGGTCCCGCGGCGCGCACCGGCCATGTACCAGGACCTCAGTGCACGACCGGAAGCGGCCATGAAGGATCCGCTGACAGTGCTGGACTGGGTCAACCTTTACGCGTTGGCCGTGAACGAGGAAAACGCCGCCGGCGGCCGCGTGGTGACCGCCCCGACCAATGGCGCGGCCGGCATCATTCCGGCGGTGCTGCATTATTTCGACCGTTTCTGCCCGGTCGCCAGCGAGCAGGGCATCCTCGATTTCCTGCTGACCGCGGGTGCCATCGGCATCCTCTACAAGGAAAACGCCTCCATCTCCGGCGCCGAGGTCGGCTGCCAGGGCGAGGTGGGCGTGGCCTGTTCAATGGCCGCGGGCGGCCTGACCGCCGCCATGGGCGGCAGCATGGGCCAAGTGGAAAATGCTGCCGAAATTGGCATGGAACACAACCTCGGCCTGACCTGCGACCCAATCGGCGGCCTGGTGCAGATCCCCTGCATCGAGCGCAATGCGATGGGCGCGGTGAAGGCCATCAATGCCTCGCGCATGGCCCTGCGCGGCGATGGCACCCATCATGTTTCGCTGGACAAGGTCATCAAGACCATGCGTGACACGGGCCGGGACATGCAGGACAAGTACAAGGAAACGTCGCGCGGCGGGCTGGCCGTGAACGTCATCGAATGTTGATCCCGTCACGTTCAGCTGGCATGGCCAAGGCGCATGCTTGGGTTCGTGTGTTGACCACGCTGTAGAAACTGGGGGTAATGGGAACGCACGATGCTGCGCTTCATCCTGCTCACCGCCCTGTACATGTTCGGCACCTGGTATGCCGTCGCCTTCATTGGCGGACCGAGCCAGGTGGCCTTGTATTGGCCGTCCGCAGGTATCGGCTACGCCGCCGCGTTGCGTTACGGCTGGCGCGGCACCGCGTTCATCCCGGTGGCCGTCATCGCGTCCCATCTCCTGTTCGCCCCCGTACCTGCCACGTTCCTGCCGTTCTCGGTGTTGAGCAACTGGGTCGGCGTCCTTGCCGGCGCGCTGGTCGTGCAGCGCTCCCGCATTCCGCCCCGCGTCAGCATAGCCAGCGGCTTCATGATGCTTCGCGGCGCGCTGGTGATGGTGGGGGTGTCGGCGGCCATCGGTGTCAGCGGCCTGCTGTTTTCAAACATGATCCCGCTGTCCGACCTCTGGATAGCCGCGTTGAAATGGGCCATGGGGAACATGCTCGGCATCATCTGCGTCATGCCGACCATGCTGTTGCTCGCCGCGCCCGCCTCCAACAACCCCGACATGCCACGCGACGGCGACTACACGTCGGTGAAGGAAAAAGCGCCTTGGCTGATCGTGCTGCTGGTGTCGTTCGGCATCGTCTACTGGGGTGGCCTGCGCAACAGCGTGTATGCGCTGGGCATGGTCGCGTTGCCGATGACGCTGTTGTTGTGGAGCGCGCTGCGCTTCCAGCCCCTGTGGACCGCACTGGGCACCTGCGTCACCGTCTTGTTCCTGACCTCGCTGACGGGCCTGGGCCTGGCCGGATTCAAGCCGCCCGCCAGCCCGCTCGACTCGGCGCTGCTGCTGGGCTTCATGAGTCTGGTAGGCACCTTGCCGCTGGTGCTGGTGGCGTCCATCAACGAACAACGTATCGCCACGCGCAAGGTGTTGCGCCGCGCTACCACCGACGCCGCCACCAACCTGCCCAACCGGGCGGCATTCGAAGAAGCCGTGCAACAGGCGCTGGCCGGCAAGGGCGAGGGCAGCGCGCTGGCCTATCTTGATCTCGACCACTTCACCCTGGTCAACGACACCGCCAGCCATGCCGCCGGTGATGCCTTGATCCACGGCATCGGCTCATTGTTGAAAGCGCGGCTGCGTGCCGGCGACCAGGTGTTCCGCATCGGTGGCGATGAATTCGCGTTGCTGTTGGCGGGCGACGCGGAGACTATGGAGCTGCGCCTGCAACACCTGCAGCGCGCGGTCGAGAACTATCGCGTCGGCTGGCGGAACAACGTGCTGAACATCACAGTCAGCATCGGCCTGGTCAACTTCAAGCCCGGCGAAATCGAATACGCGCGCCTGCTGTCACTGGCTGATGCGGCCTGCTTCACCGCCAAGGAACTCGGCGGCAACCGCGTCGTGCTGGCCAGTCTGGAAGCAGGCGAGATGCACGAGCGCACCCAGGCCATGCACTGGGCCCTGCGCATCCGCGAAGCGATCGACGGCAACCTGTTCGAGATTGATTGCCAGTCCATCGCGCCCCTGCACGACCATCCCGTGGGCGCTTCCGGCGTCGTGCCTCCCGCGCCACTCGCACGTCCCTATGCATCGGAAGGCCGCCATTTCGAAGTGCTGTTGCGCATGCGCGACCCGCAGACCGGCGAACGCCTGGCACCCGACCGCTTCATCCCCGCCGCCGAACGATTCCAGCTGGGCGTCGCCCTCGACCGCCATGTCGTAAACCTGACCCTGGGCTGGCTCGAATCGCGTCCCGACGCCGCCGCGCAGGTACACACCTGCGCGATCAACCTGACCGCAGCTTCGCTGGTGGATGAAGGCTTCGCCATCTTCCTGTACCACCGGGTGCGCAACAGCCGGCTGCCAGCCTACAAGCTTTGCTTCGAAGTTACTGAGACCAGCGCCGTGCGCGACCTGGCGCGCGCGCAGGGGCTGATAACGAAAATGCGCTCGCTGGGCTGCGCCTTCGCACTGGACGATTTCGGCACGGGCTTCTGCTCGTTCAATTACCTGCGATCGCTGGACGTGGATTACTTCAAGATTGACGGCAGCTTCGTGCGCGACCTGGAAAGCTCATCGCTGTCCACGGCTGTCATCCGTTCGATCACGGACATCGCGCACGTGCTGAACAAACAGACCATCGCCGAGCATACGGAAAACGATGCGATCTTCGCAGCGTTGCGCGAACTTGGCGTGGATTATGCGCAAGGGTTTGGCATCCACAAGCCGGAACCGATCGAACAATACTTCGCTTCGGTGCCTGCGGTCGCGGTAGCTGCGGCTCGCTAGTACTGGTTTCGCGGCGAGTTTCTTGCGGCGAGGCGAGGGTCGGCATTGATTCTGAGTCGCGTCGCCCCGCCTGCGGCGTCGCGCCGACCTGGTCAAAACGAACACCGCGCCGCGAGTAAAATCCGGAATACGCTACGTAGCGAAAGCGACAGATGACTCGACGGCTGCGGCGCGGGCCAGGGCGGCGCTGATGTCGGCGACCAGGTCTTCGAGGGCTTCGATGCCGACGGACAAACGCAGCAGGCCGTCGCCGATGCCCGCGTGGGCGCGGGCTTCGACGGACATCGAGGCGTGGGTCATCGTGGCGGGGTGCGCGATCAGGCTTTCGACACCTCCGAGGGATTCGGCCAGGGTGAAACAGCGCAACCCGTCGAGGAAAGCGCGCACCGCAGGCAAGCCGCCGGCAAGGTCGATGCTGAGCATCGCGCCGAAGCCCTTTTGCTGGCGCGCGGCCAAGGCGTGGCCGGGGTGCGAGGGCAGACCCGGATAGTGCACGGCGGCGATGGCGTCGTGGTGCGACAGCAATTGCGCGAGGGCTTCGGCGTTTTCCTGGTGCACGCGCAGGCGGGCGTCCAGCGTGCGCAAGCCGCGCAGGGTAAGGAAGCTGTCGAAGGGACTGCCGGTCAGGCCGAGCGCATTGGCCCACCAGATCAGCGTGTCGAGTGTGGCGCGATCGCTGGCAATCACCGCGCCGCCGACCACGTCACTATGGCCGTTGATGTACTTGGTGGTTGAGTGCAGCACCAGGTCGGCGCCCAGTTCAATCGGGCGTTGCAGTGCCGGCGACAGGAAGGTGTTGTCGGCGAGCACCAAGGCGCCGGCCCGATGCGCGGCTTCGGCGACGAAGCGGATGTCGGTGATGCGAAGTAGCGGATTGGACGGCGTCTCGATCCATACCAGCTTGGGCGACTGCGCCAGTGCCGCAGACAGCGAACGCGGATCGGTGAAGTTGGCGGTGACCAGGT
>JBKJRR010000152.1:0-3043 GCA_046594635.1 Burkholderiaceae bacterium | reverse complement strand
GACAGCACTTTCTCCTGACTTGCCTTCAATACGATCATGTCAACCTCTTCCTTAATTTATATAGATTCAATTAGTAGTAGTAGGTAAGGGCGGCAGTGGCCTGTGGAAACACGCATTTTCCCCTTTTTTATCAAGCACTTGGACAGAGTTGAACGGTGTGGGCAAGTACGCTTCCGGGTTGCTTCGCGATTGGGCATAACTTTGGCGATGGAGCGCGGGCAGTGGATAAGTGGCAACTTGTGCGCAAACTATCCCCAAACTTGTACATACGACGATGTTGGCCACGAGATTTTCGGTTTTCAGCCCTTGAGCGTTTGTTCGAGCACGTGCAACTGCTGGTTGAGTTCACTCAACTGTTGGCGTTCGCCGCCAATCTTGCGAACCGCATGCAGCACCGTTGTGTGATCCCGACCACCAAAGAGTTCACCAATCTCAGGCAGACTCTTCTGGGTCAGTTCCTTGGCAAGGTACATGGCAATTTGTCGTGGTCGGGCGATGCTGGCAGGCCGTTTCTTGGAATACATGTCGGCAACTTTGATCTTGTAATAGTCGGCGACCGTCTTCTGGATGTTCTCCACCGAGATCTGGCGATTCTGGATTGACAGTAGGTCGCGCAGGGCCTCGCGCGCCAACTGGATGGAGATATCTTTCTGGTTGAAACGTGAATAGGCCAGGATCTTGCGAAGCGCGCCTTCGAGCTCACGCACGTTGGAACGCACATTCTTGGCGACAAAGAAAGCCACTTCTTCCGGCATCTCGGCAGCTTCGGCGCGTGCCTTGTTGATCAGAATCGCCACGCGCATTTCCAGTTCGGGCGGCTCGATGGCCACCGTCAGTCCGGAATCAAAACGCGACACCAGCCGCTCGTGAATGTCGGCCAGACCCTTGGGGTAGGTATCGCTGGTCATGACGATATGCGACTTCTTGGCCAGCAGGGCTTCGAACGCATTGAAGAACTCTTCCTGTGTGCGCTCCTTGTTGGCAAAGAACTGGACGTCATCGATCAGCAACAGATCCAACGAGTGGTAATGATCCTTGAACTCGTCGAAAGTCTTGCGCTGATAAGCCTTGACCACATCGGACACAAATTGCTCGGCGTGAATGTAGAGGATCTTGGAACCCGGCTTGTCCACCAGCAGGCGGTTGCCGATGGCATGCATCAGGTGGGTCTTGCCCAGACCGACACCGCCGTAAATGAACAGGGGGTTGTAAAGATGCCCCGGCATGTCCGATACATGCATGGCCGCCGCGCGGGCCATGCGATTGGCGGAGCCTTCGACCAGAGTATCAAAGGTCAGACCGGAATTGAGCCGATTCTTGAGCCCGGCCGGAGCCACCTCCTCACCCAGATCAACGGGTTCTTCAACCCTGGACCTGGGCCCGTTTGCTGCCACTAGTACAGATCGGACGTTGTTTTCACGCGCAGCAAGCGCTAACTCAAGAAAAACTGGCTGGCCAACCAGCTTCTCCAGAGTGGTGGCGATCCGTGCGCTGTACTGGGCCCGGATCCAGTCCAGCTTGAAGCGGTTTCCCACATGAATCGTGACCCGGGACAGGTCATCGGCCACCGTGGCGGACAAGGGCTTGATCCAGGTGTTGAATTGTTGTTCGGGTAGCTCTTGGGCCAGTTGCTCAATGCAGCTGTGCCATAGATCCCGTGTGGCTGCCGGTCCGTTGTGCTGGACCCGGGCGCCTTGTTGTTCCTCTGCCATTCTTCTTGTTGTTCTCTGTGGATATTTGTAGTGTCAGGTCCGCGTGCATTCTAATTTATCAAGAATTTATCCACAAGCTGCCAAAGGACGTTGTGAAGAGACGGTTGGTTCACGTGACACGCGGATTTCGTCACGCAAAGTCTTGCTGCAGTTGAGAAAATTGGTGATAATCGCGGGTTACCCGGAAAATGGGCAATCTTAGGACACTGACATGAAACGCACCTACCAACCCTCTAAAATTCGCCGCGCCCGCACCCATGGTTTTATGGCTCGCATGAAAACCCGCGGTGGCCGCGCCGTCATCAATGCACGCCGCGCCAAGGGCCGCAAGCGCCTGGCAGTCTGAGCAGTACCGGACTGACGACCTGCAGCGGTCTCGGCGCAGTGTGGTACTACGCCTGAAGACGCGCAGCCAATTCCAGGCTGTGCTGGCAGGTGAGCGGGTGGCCAGCACGACACATTTTGTTCTGCATCGCAACGTCTTGCCCGATATGTGTCGACCAGCGGACACGGTCTGGCTAGGTGCCATGGTCCCCAAGCGATGGGCTAAGCGGGCAGTCACCCGAAATGCGATCAAGCGACAGATATACAGCGTGAGTTCTGAGGTCGAATTCGATTTGCCCGGTGCAGCCCATGTAGTCCGGCTGCGCGCTGTATTCGACCGCAAGCATTTTGTGAGCGCCAGCTCCGACCCATTGAAAGCCCAGGTTCGCGACGAGCTGGTGCGCTTGTTTGGCCTTGTGAAACCACGTCGAACTGCGCCGACCCCGACGGTTGAGACCCTCGCATGATCAAATCGGCGTTGGTGTTTGTCGTACGCGGCTACCGACTTTTGCTCAGTCCCTGGATTGGCAATGGCTGTCGTTTCGAACCCAGCTGTTCTGCTTACGCTTTACAAGCGCTGGAGTCTCATGGTGCGGCCGCTGGCAGTTATCTCACGTTAGCGCGCCTGGTGCGTTGCCAACCGTGGTGTGCTGGCGGTCATGATCCGGTACCCGCGCAAAGCCCCCGTCTTTTTGCGTGGTTGAACGCGTCGAATACAAACAATAAATTTTTATGAACGATATCCGCCGCACCGTCCTGTGGGTGATCTTTGCCTTTTCCATGATCCTGTTGTGGGACAAATGGCAATTGCACAATGGCAACCCCGCGACGTTCCTACCTTCGCCTGCCAAGCCGGTGGCGTCGCAGAGCGCACCTGGCGCTGTGCCAGCTGCAGCGATAGCCGTTCCGGCGGGCGGATCGGCCATTCCAAGCGCCGTGCCAAGTGTTGCTGCCGCGCCCGCCGTTGTACCTCCTGCCACAACCACCGCAGGCCAACAGCCTGCGGG
>JBKJRR010000535.1:0-7715 GCA_046594635.1 Burkholderiaceae bacterium | reverse complement strand
AGGCCGCGCCCGGTGATCTCGACCTGCTGGCCGGCCGCCAGGATGGTGCTGCCGTTGGGGGCCTGCACCAGCGCGCTGGCTCCGACGCCGATTTGCGGCGCGATCAGCACCACATCTCCCTCGCGGGCGGTGATGCGGCCGTCGACGGTCAGCCCGGCGGCGCCACCCAGAGCATCGAGGCCGCCGCTGGCTCCGAAGCGCAGCCGTCCGGCGAGCGCATCGGCGTCGGTCATGCGCAGCGCCGACGCGGTGAATCCGGCGG
This sequence comes from Burkholderiaceae bacterium, assembly GCA_046594635.1. Classification (GTDB taxonomy): domain Bacteria; phylum Pseudomonadota; class Gammaproteobacteria; order Burkholderiales; family Burkholderiaceae_C; genus CAISIP01. The sequence goes on along the minus strand of JBKJRR010000535.1, from coordinate 7,453 downwards.
AGTCGACGACCGCACCGGCACCCACAGTGATACCCGACGGATTGACCAGCACCAACCGGCCATTGGACGACAGGTTGCCGAAAATTGCCGAGGGGTTGCTGGTGACGACCCGGTTGATGGACAGGCTGGCTGCGGAAGGCTGGTTGATGCGGGCGCTGCTACCGGCCGAAATCGAAAAACTCTGCCAGTTGATCGCCGAGTGGCCGCTGCCGGGGCCATTTTGGGTCGTCACCACCAACTGCTGTGGCGACGGTGTGCTGAGAGTGGCTTGGCCATGAATGGCAACGCCACCGGTGGGCAAGGTTTGACCATTGATGGGTTGCGCCGAAAATGCAGTAGCCAAGGCGAGGCTGAGCATGGCCGGACGCAATACAGGGCTCCGGGTAACCGTGCGCTTTTGTGCTGGCGAGGCGCCAGCCGCATTGAAAGCTTGATGAGCCATGGCTGAAAACCCCTTTTGACCTTGCGCGGACGCCACACGCTCTTACCCGCTGCGGCGCAACATCGAACGTCAACAAACGGTCGATGTCGTCGATCGCCGTGTTACCTGACACGAACGCCCGCGCGCTCATCGCGCCAGCGCCGTGGCTTGCTGAAGTCTAGAGGAAATTCAGTTACAGCGAGTCACATGTTCATGTGACTGCGTCCGGGTGTTGCGCCCGCCCTACAGCGGCGCGACCGGGTCACCTGGTTTGCAGCAACCCCGCCGCATCCAGCGCGAAATATGTCAATACGCCATCGGCTCCGGCGCGCTTGAATGCCAGCAGGCTTTCCATCATCACGGCGTCGTGGTCGAGCCAGCCGTTCTGGGCAGCCGCCTTAAGCATGGCGTACTCGCCGCTGACCTGATAGGCGAAGGTTGGCACGCGGAACGTATCCTTGACGCGGCGCACGACGTCCAGATACGGCATGCCGGGCTTGACCATCACCATGTCGGCGCCTTCCTGAATGTCCATTGCCACTTCGCGCAAGGCCTCGTCGGTGTTGCCGGGGTCCATCTGATAGACCTTCTTGTTGCTCTTGCCCAGGTTCGCGGCGGAACCGACCGCGTCACGGAACGGGCCATAAAAGGCGCTGGCGTACTTGGCGCTGTACGACATGATGCGGGTATGAATCAGGTGATGGGACTCAAGCGCCGCGCGTATGGCGCCGATGCGCCCGTCCATCATGTCGCTGGGCGCGACGATATCCACCCCGGCCTGTGCCTGGGTCAGGGCCTGGCGCACCAGGATTTCGATGGTCTCGTCGTTGAGAATATAGCCGTCGGCGGCGGGATCCGGGTCGATCAGCCCGTCCTGCCCGTGGCTGGTGTAGGGGTCTAGCGCGACGTCAGTCATCACGCCCAGACCGGGGAATTCCCGCTTGAGTGCACGTACGACGCGCGGCACCAGGCCCTCGGGATTGGTCGCCTCCTGGCCGTCCGGTGTCTTGAGTGTGGCGTCAATTACCGGAAACAAGGCCATGACGGGTATGCCCAGCTGGACACATTGCTCGGCCACTGGCAGCAGCAGGTCCAGGCTGAGCCGCTCCACGCCCGGCATGGAGGCGACGGTCTGGCGCTGCTGCTGGCCGTCGACCACGAACACCGGGTATATCAGGTCGTGTGGTGTGAGCGCATGTTCGCGTACCAGGTTACGGGTGAAGCTGTCGTGGCGTAGCCGGCGGGGCCGGCCCTGGGGGTAGGGGGCATAAGGAGTCATGGTAAAAATTGTGCCTCAATAATCGGTCTGCAGATGGTTCCGTTGGCGACAGCAACTGCCACGGCGAATGATCCCATCTAGGCGAAATCTGTCGTGACAGCGACACATTTGTAACAAGGCTATTGAAGACGCGGGCCTTCTTTGCTAGATTTCGCTTGGGCGGTTCGCCGCTCCCCGCTTTTCCTCCCTGAGCGGGGCCTTGATGTGTGACAGCAAAAAAGGCTTGAACCCCCAGCTTCCGGGCTGGGGGGTTTTTTTGGCGCTTCGCGGCGGCTTGTCCCGCTGTAAAAGGTGACGCCGACCCATGCCCTAAACTGGCCCCATGCTCTGGGTCAAATCTTTCCATATCGTGTTTGTCGCGAGCTGGTTCGCGGGCTTGTTTTATCTGCCGCGCATATTTGTGAACCTGGCCATGGTGGACCGGGAGTCCACCGCAGAACGTGAGCGCCTGCTTTTGATGGCGACCAAGTTGTATCGTTTCACGTCGATGCTGTCCTGGCCTGCGGTGCTGCTGGGCATCTGGCTTTGGGTCCTGTTGTGGGATGTGCCGGGATTCGGCCAAGGGGGGGGCAGCGGTTGGTTGTATGCCAAGTTGCTCATCGTTGTGCTGGCCATCGCCTACCAGGAAGCCTGCGGCCACCGGCTGCGCCGCTTCAAAGCCGGCACCGAGCTCCGCGGTCATGTGTGGTTTCGCTGGTTCAATGAAATTCCGGTGTTATTGCTGTTGGCCGCAGTGATTCTGGTCGTGGTCAAACCTTTCTGAGACCTTGTGTGCCAGACCAAGAAATTGCGCAGCAATTTTTGCTCTGGCACCAACATTATTTTGGATGTCGGATGCCCACCTTGAGTGCCAGACCAAGAAACAAGCGCAGCAATTTTTGCTCTGGCACCAACGTTTTTTCGCACCACCCTAGACCGCTTTGATTCAAAAAACCGCTGCATGGCCCTTGGCGCTGAGTTATGTCGGTTTGATCGTCTACGCCAGCCTGTACCCGTTTTCTGATTGGCGCGATCAGGGTGTCAGCCCCTGGGTTTTTCTAGTCGCGCCGTGGCCGCAGTACTGGACCGGCTTCGATCTTGGCTCGAACATCATCGGCTACCTGCCGGCCGGGTTCTTCCTGGCGCTCACCGCTCTGCGAACCGGCCGCGGGCACCACGCGGTCTCGCGTGCGGCGGCGGTTTGCGCAGTGTTGTCGATCTGCATGGAAACGCTGCAAATTTATCTGCCGTCGCGTGTTCCGTCGAATGTCGACCTGGGAACGAACATGTTGGGCGGATGGTTTGGAGCGTCGCTGGCATACCTGCTTGAGCGCCTGGGCGCGATCGACCGCTGGAGCCGCGTGCGGGCGCGCTGGTTTGTCGCGGACGCACGTGGCGCATTGGTTCTCTTGGCCTTGTGGCCACTGGCCTTGTTATTTCCGGCGGCCTTGCCGTTGGGTCTGGGGCAGGTGCTGGAGCGGGTCGAGACCACGCTGGTGGAGGCACTGACCGGTACGCCGTTCCTGGTCTGGTTGCCGGTGCGCGAGGTTGAATTGCAGCCGCTGCTGCCGGTCGCCGAGATGTTGTGCGTGGCGCTGGGCTTGCTGATTCCCTGCCTGCTGGCCTATTGCGTCGTGCGCCCGGCGTCGCGGCGCATTGTGTTTGCGGTCGGAATTCTGCTTGTCGGCGTCGCGATGACCAGTCTGTCCGCGACCCTGACCTGGGGACCGCAGCACGCATGGGACTGGGTGCAGATGCCGATGCAGGCCGGTCTGGCGATCGGACTGGCGGCGGCGGTCCTGCTATCCCCGTCGTCCCACCGGGTGGGGGCGTCGCTGGCACTGGTAGCCATGGCGGTATACCTGGGGCTGCTCAACCAGTCGCCGGCGGACCCCTATTTGATGCAGACGCTGCAGACCTGGGAGCAAGGACGTTTCATCCGGTTCAATGGTCTGGCGCAGTGGTTGGGATGGTTGTGGCCTTATGCTGCAGCGGTCTATCTGGCGCACCATCTCTGGCTTGCAGGCACCAAAACTAGAATCTGGTCATGAACCCAAGTTCTCTCGATAGTGTTGCCCAGGCAGTGCCGGTGTCTTATTACCAGCGGCATATCTTCTTTTGCCTGAACGAGCGCAAGAATGGCGAAAACTGTTGTGTCCAGCATGCGGCACAAGCGGGGTTCGACCGTTGCAAGCAACAGGTCAAGGCTCAAGGGCTGGCGGGGCCGGGCATGGTACGGGTGAACAAGGCGGGTTGCCTGGACCGTTGCGCCGCAGGGCCGGTCGCGGTGGTTTATCCCGAGGCAGTCTGGTACACCTATTTGGATGCCGATGACATCGACGAGATCGTTGATTCCCACCTCAAGAATGGCAAGGTGGTGCAGCGCCTGTTGACACCAGCCCATCTGGGGCGGTGACGCAACGCGCCGCGTGACACCGCAGCGGCTGCCGAATCAGGCTGTTACGGGTGCCTCGCCGGTTACGCGCATTTTTTCACGGACAATGAGGGGTTACCCGCTGCGGCGTTGATTGCCTGCCGCGTCCGAACCTTTTTTGCCGATCCCGATGCCCGCGTGCTGACACCCGCTCAGTCATTCTGTTGCAGCCGCAGGCTGGCATAGCCCAACCCACTTGCCCGATGAAATTCCTGATCTCCCTTGTTGCCCTCGTGTTTTCCTTTTCGGTTGGTGCCCAGGCGCCGCAGCCACCGGAAATCGCCGCTCGTTCCTATCTGTTGCTCGATATCACTTCGGGCCAGGTACTGGCCGAAAAGGATGCTGACTCCAGTGTCGAGCCGGCCTCGCTGACCAAGCTGATGACGGCCTACCTGGTGTTTGATGCACTTCGCAGCAAGAAAATCAGCCTGACCCAGACTCTGCCGGTCAGCGTGCGCGCCTGGAAGATGGAAGGTTCACGCATGTTCATCGACCCCAAGATGCAGGTTCCGGTGGAGGATCTGATCAAGGGCATGATCGTGCAGTCCGGCAATGATGCAACCGTGGCCCTGGCCGAAGGGGTGGGCGGTACGGTCGAGCAATTCGTCAAGCTGATGAATGACCAGGCCAAGTCCCTGGGTATGAAGTCCACGGGCTACCGCAATCCCGAAGGCCTGACCGAGTCGGGGCATACGACGACGGCGCGTGATCTGTCCATCCTGGCGGGTCGATTGCTGACCGATTTCCCAGAGTACGTCGGCTATTACGCGATCAAGAAGTACCACTATGCCGGTACCCCGGCCAGCAACGAGAACAATCGCAACCTGCTGCTTTACCGTGATCCGTCAGTGGACGGTCTGAAGACGGGTTTTACGGAGGCGGCAGGCTACTGCATGATCGTCACCGCCAAGCGGGACTTTCCGAATCTGGTGCAGGCAGGCGCACCGGCCGGCAGTGCGGCGGCCACCGGCGGGCGTCGTGTGTTGTCGGTGGTTCTGGGCGCGGCGAACGAGAATGCGCGTGCCAACGAGTCGCAAAAGTTGATCAACTGGGGGTATACGGCGTTCGAGGCGGTCAAGCTGTTCGATGCCAATCAGGCCGTTGTGGCGCCGGTGGTCTGGAAGGGCGCTGCACCGACGCTCAAGCTCGGGCGCACCGAAGCGGTGATCGTCACGGTTGCGGCGGGCAGCAAGGCCGACATCAAGACTGAAGTGGCGCGCCCCGATCCGCTGGTGGCACCGTTCACCAAAGGCCAGAATGTCGCGACTCTGAAGGTTTCCGCCGGCGGGCAAGTGGTGGCCGAGTTGCCGCTGGTCGCACTTGAAGATGTGCGTCAGGCCGGCATCATGGGCCGGGCCTGGGACGCAATCCGGCTCTGGATCAAGTAATCTTGCCGGTCTCCAGGCCCCTGGTCAATGTGACCGGAGGATGCACGGGATGGTCAGCGATCGTGGCCCGACCTGCGCAATCGTTGATAGCGCAGGAAAGTTGCGGCACCTAAATCGCGCTGATATACTCGAGGGCTTTTCGGAATTTTCCGAGGGGTTCACGTTTTGTCGTTCAGTCTGCCATTCCCAACGTTTAGGGACGTTCAACAGTAGGCGCGCAAGCGCTTATACAAGTGCACAAGCGCTTGGTCATTAGGAGGCTTTAGTGCCAACCATTAATCAGCTAGTCCGTCAGGGGCGCGAGGTCGAGAAGATCAAGTCCAAGAGCCCTGCGATGGAAAATTCCCCGCAGCGCCGAGGCGTTTGCACCCGTGTTTACACCACGACCCCCAAGAAGCCCAACTCGGCGCTTCGCAAGGTTGCCAAGGTTCGCCTGACCAACGGTTTCGAGGTTATCTCGTACATCGGTGGTGAGGGGCACAACCTGCAGGAGCACTCGGTGGTGCTCGTTCGCGGTGGTCGTGTAAAGGACTTGCCCGGTGTGCGTTACCACATCGTGCGCGGTTCGCTTGACCTGCAAGGCGTCAAGGATCGCAAGCAGTCGCGCTCCAAGTACGGTGCGAAGCGCCCGAAGAAGGCCTGACCGTTGGGTTTGCTGGCGAGCCGATGTGGTTCGCGCGCCTTGAAAAGCGTTGAATTTTCAATTGTCGGTGTCTGGTTTCTGCCCTGGCTGGTGGTTCCGGACGAAGTGACCCGAAATCCGGAATTGTCCGGATGGGTCGAGTAAGTGGGTGCTTTGAATAGCTCCCGCGGTGTTCGAAAGAACGCCAACTGAAGCAATGAGGTGAAAAAATGCCACGTCGTCGTGAAGTCCCTAAACGTGAAATCCTGCCGGATCCCAAGTTCGGCAATGTCGAGTTGTCCAAATTCATGAACGTGATCATGGAAGGCGGAAAAAAAGCGGTCGCCGAGCGCATCATCTACGGTGCACTTGAGCAGATCGAGAAGAAGAACCCGGGCAAAGATCCGGTCGAAGCCTTCACCATGGCCATCAACAATGTCAAGCCCATGGTCGAGGTCAAGTCCCGCCGTGTCGGTGGCGCGAACTACCAGGTGCCCGTCGAGGTGCGCCCGGTGCGTCGTCTGGCGCTGTCGATGCGCTGGATCAAGGAAGCCGCGCGCAAGCGTGGCGAGAAGTCCATGGCCATGCGTCTGGCCAATGAACTGATGGAAGCCACGGAAGGCCGTGGTGGTGCCATGAAAAAGCGTGACGAAGTGCACCGCATGGCCGAAGCCAACAAGGCGTTCTCCCACTTCCGTTTCTAAGCGGGTCGCAGGCTGGGTGCTCCCGGCCTGCTGCCGGGTTGGCGCCAGGGTGTGGATGGTTCCGAAACCGGGACCGTCTTTCATTGCTGATTGCGCGCCTGCCAAGCCTTGCCGTTGCTGCCCGTGACCGATTGGCAGCCTGCGCGGGGCGGCTTTTTGTATTTATCGGCCAATTAAGGATTCATCATGCCTCGCGTTACTCCCATCGAACGCTATCGCAACATTGGTATTTCGGCGCACACCGACGCCGGCAAGACCACCACGACAGAGCGTATTCTTTTTTACACTGGTGTAAACCACAAGATCGGTGAAGTCCATGATGGCGCGGCCACCATGGACTGGATGGAGCAGGAGCAGGAGCGTGGCATCACGATCACGTCCGCTGCCACCACCTGTTTCTGGCGCGGCATGGATGCGTCTTTGGATGAGCACCGCATCAACATCATCGACACCCCGGGCCACGTCGACTTCACGATTGAAGTCGAGCGTTCCATGCGTGTGCTCGATGGCGCCTGCATGGTGTATTGCGCCGTGGGTGGCGTGCAGCCCCAGTCCGAGACGGTCTGGCGCCAGGCCAACAAGTACAAAGTGCCGCGCCTGGCATTTGTCAACAAGATGGACCGCAC
>JBKJRR010000264.1:0-12491 GCA_046594635.1 Burkholderiaceae bacterium | reverse complement strand
GATAGGGAGCAGGCCGCTCTTTCGGCGGGCGGCGTCGCGCAAGGTTCGGCTATATCTAAGTCCAATCCTCGCCTCTGACGAACTCCATCGTACAAGGGTCGTACAAGGACCATGTGCATTCTTGATTGTGAGGCCGGAAACAACAAGAGCTGGCATCAAAGGGATTCCCTCACATCTGAGTTCCGTCGATCAAAGAAACCCGCTTGTGCCTGGCAGCGCCTGGCACTGGCATCCGTGTTTTGTGCTGGGCGCCGTGAACCGGCGGCACGTCTCCCGTTTCAGCTACAGTGCGCGCTCCAGAGCAGTCACTTCGACTGCATCAACCAATAGGAAAACCATGTCCACCTCACTCTACGCCGCTACGGTTCCCGTTTTCAAGCAAATGTTGCTGGCGCTCGGCGACGTGCTCAAAAAAGGCGAGGACCATGCGCGCGACCGTAAATTCGACGCCTCGACCTTGTTGCAAGCCCGCTTGTTTCCCGACATGCTTGCGCTGGCCCGGCAGGTGCAGATCGCCTGCGATTTCGCCAACAGCGTGCCGGCACGCATTGCAGGCATCGAGGTGGCCTCCTACGACGACAACGCGCAAAGTTTTGCGGAACTGCAGCAGCGCATCACCAAAACCGTTGCGTTGCTCGACAGTCTGAAACCCGAACAGTTCGACGGCGGCGAAGGCAAGGAAATTGTTTTGCGCCCTGGAACTCCCAAAGAAAAGAAATTGACCGGTCAGGCCTACGTTCTGGCCTACGGCTTGCCCCAGTTTTTCTTTCACGTCACGACCGCATATAACTTGCTGCGCCACAACGGCGTCGAAATCGGCAAGAAGGATTACATGGGTTCGTACTGACTTTACGCGCCCGGGCCGCCGTGCGGGCGGATTGCCAGCCGGATGTGCAGGAACGCAAGGTAGATCGCAATCGCTGTGAGTAGATGCCAAAGTCCGTGCAGTTGCAGCCAATGGTTCGCGGCATCGCAGACGGTGCGTGTCAGGTCCAATGCTGACAACACCGATGCGACGACCATCACCAGCACACTCGACCAGAAAAAGTGACGCTCCCGTGTTTGCTGCGCCAGTTCGGTCACGATGATCAGCACGATCAGCAACCCGATGTACAACTGCGCAGCAATTCCCACCCAGAAGCTGAGCGCGGTCAGTGCGGTCATCGAGGTCACCGCCATCCAGTAGCGTACCTGTCCGCGCTTGCCCTGCGGCCAGCGGTTCAAGCGCCGCAGGTTGGCCATCAGCAGCAGGATACAGAACGCGTACATGCCGAAGAAGTCCAGCAGCTGACTGAACATGTTCAGGCTCAGGTGGTAGGCAAATGACGCCAGACCAGTGACGGCGGTGGCAGGCCCGAACAGCCGCAGCGCGGGCTCCGTGGCCCGTCGCGCGCCTGCCCACATCATTGCTGCGGCAATCAGGTAGGCCAGGTTGGTCCAGCTGTTGAACGGGGTCAGAACAACGGCACACAACTTTTCCTCGCACCAGTCGATATTGGGCGGAAACCGCGCATGCAGGTCGAACCACGGGCATCCGGGTCCGAACACGGGCGTGGTCACGGGTTCAAGTTTCTCCGCCGTCATCTGCACTCTGGCCCCGCTGGGGTTTCTTCTTCTTCAGGCGCGCCGCCCGTTTGGCCTCGCGCTCGGCATCCAGCGCGGCGGCCTGCGCCGTCCACTGCCCGAATTCCTCAAGTGCCTCCAGCGTAATGGGCCCCCAGCTGCCGCTGCGAAAGTCATGTATCGCGATCTCGGCTGCCTTTTGCCGGTTCGGCCGGCCTCCTGGCAGCAAGGCGGCGCGCTTGCGGCCAATTTCGGCCAGCACCGCCTCGTCGTTCAAGCCGGTCAGATCAGGCAGGTTGTAGCGCTCCTGCAGCCGGTCCGCGTGGTGGCGCAGCATCTGCGTCAGCAAGGCCAGCGCAACCTCTTCGTCGTCATAGGCGTTGCGCCCCACCGCGCCGCTCGCAGCCAGTTGGTAGCCACTTTGTTCAATCGCGATGCGTGGCCACAACATTCCGGGGGTGTCGTACAGGTAGAAGTCGTCCGCCAGCACGATGCGCTGCTCGGTCTTGGTGATGCCAGCCTCATCGCCGGTCTTCGCCGAACGCTTGCCGCGCAGCGTGTTGACCAGGGTCGACTTGCCCACGTTGGGGATGCCGCAGATCAGCACCCGCATCGGCTTGACCATGCCGCCGCGCAGCGGTGCCAGGCTGCGGCAGGCCGCAATCAGCTGGCGGGCAGGCGCGGTTGCGCTGGCGTCCAGGGCCAGGGCCTGGGTGCCGGTCTGAGCCTGATAGTGGGCCAGCCACTGCGCAGTCTGCAGCGGGTCAGCCAGGTCCTGCTTGTTCAGTATCTTGAGCGAGGGCTTGCCGCGCGTCAGTTCCGCCAGCAGCGGGTTGGCGCTGGAGCCAGGCAGGCGCGCGTCCAGCAGTTCAATCACAACATCGATCTCCGGCATGCGCTCGGCGATGGCTTTGCGCGTCGCGTGCATGTGACCGGGAAACCATTGGATGGACATTCGTGGAGGCTTTCTGTTGGAGTTCCGGTGAGACCGGTCGCTGGATCGAGGTCCGGACGGTTCAGGATAACGTTTCGCGCGTTCCGTTCGTTGAGTCCTGACCCTGCGGCCGAAAGTGTGCAGGGCCCAGTTTCCCACGTCCTGGCTTGTAAAAAGCGGGGCACCAGAACCCAGAACGCGCAGGCGGCAACCGCAGCGCGCAGCGACAAAACGTCGAAGAGGGTCATGGCACCTCGGCGTGCCCGCGGTGCTCGTGTTCGACGGCATGGTGGTGATCGTGGACAGGACCGATATCGGCGTCGTGGTGGCCTTCAACTCCGGCTTCGAGCGGATCATCGAACCCGCGCGCAAACTGCGCAACTACTACCGGCAGCAATCGCAGATGCGGGTGCAATACGGACTTATCCGGGACAGCCTGCCTTCTTCCGTCCCCTGACCTCAAAACCCTTGCGGATCCTGATCCGCATCGTTGCTGCCGTCGCGGTACCCGAAACAGTTCAGCTTGACGCGACTGGCCAGGTCTGCGGGTCGACTGCCGCCATGGTCTGGAACGCCGGTCGGGCAAACAGGTAGCCCTGCATCAGGTGAACGCCGGCGTCATGGAGAAAGTCCCGCTCGTCCGCGGTCTCGATGCCCTCGGCAATGACGCGGATTCCCATGTCGTTGCACAGCTGCAGCAGGCTGCGAACGATCGCTTGGCGCGACTTGCTTGAGTCGATGTGGCGCACCAGGTCCATGTCGATCTTGATCAGGTCGGGCTGAAAATCGGCCAGCAGCTTGAGCCCGGCGAAGCCGGCACCGAAATCGTCAATCGCAGTCAGGAAACCGCAGCGCTGGTACTCGCGCAAAATTTGGGCCAACCATGCGCCATCCTCGACGCGCTCACCTTCAGTGACCTCGAAGATGATGCGGTTCGTCGGAAAACCATGCGTGCGAGCGGCTTCGAGCGTTGTACGAATACAGACCTCGGGCTTGTAGATCGCGTTGGGCAGAAAGTTGATCGACAGGTACTCGGCCATACCCAATTGCGCGGCGCTCTTGATGGCCTTGACGCGGCAAGCCTGGTCAAAGCGGTAGTGGTTGCCTTCATGCACTTGCGCAAGTACCGAAGCGGCGGACTCTCCGGCCGGACCACGCACCAGCGCCTCGTGGGCAAAGATGCTTCGATGGTCGACGTCCACGATGGGTTGGAATGCATAGCCGAACTGGAAGCCGACGCGCGCAGCTGATCCGCAGTCGCGGCAGTCCGCTGGCGTACCCTCCAGCGGCATAAAGTTGGACGGGAAGGAATTGCGGGTATGAGCGGTCATTGCGGGCTAAAAAGTTCGGTGGCGCCGTCTTCACGGTCGCCAGGGTAAGCGGCAGCGGCCTCGCTGGACCGGCAAGGTCACAATGCGACAGGACATTCTGACACGGTCTGTCGCTGCAGACAGTGCGAGAAGACGGGCGTATCGGGGCCAGTTCGCGTCAAGCCCACGGTCTCCAGCAACGCCCCATGCCCCACAGCCAACGCGGGTAAACCGAACCCCCGGATACTGAATCCATGAGCGGCATGTCGATACACACCTTTGTCATCACACTGGCTGCGTTGGTGCCCGCCGCACATGCCATCGAGGAACCAGCTTTGACGGCCGAGCAGCCATTCGGCGGTTTTGAGTTGCGGGTTGATCCACCGGTGCTGGTGGCCAAGGTCAGTGTGGCCGGGGCCAAGGCGGATTGCGGATGCGCTGCGAAGCCGTCAAAAGCAGCCCGGGCCGCTTGGTTCGAGTCGAGCTGAACCCCATTGGCGCCAGAGCGGCGCCCAGTGTCGCGCAACGTGGTGCAGGTGCAGCAATCGTGGTGCAGCACAGCACTTGGCCTGACGCCTGATTTGGTTCACACTGTGCCTCATGAGCACCCACAACACCTCCCGCAGTAGCGCCCGCCGACCACGCCGGCCGGGTGATGTCCGACATGATCCACGGGCTGTCGACACCGACACCTTGCTCGACGACGCGCAACCTGCCAAAGGCGGCAGTGCGCGCGGCGCGCCCGTGGTGTGCCAGGAACTGCTGCTGCTGCGCGCTGGCGTCGATTGCCCGCAGTGTGGCCAGCGTACGCCGGTCTTTGCGATGATGGGCCTGCCGGAGTTCGAAGTGCAGAATGCGCCGACAACCCTGCTGCGCGGCATCGCGATGTTGCCGCCCGATGTCGACAAGGCTGCGCGCGCTTTCAGCAAGGGTCGCTGGCGCAACGACCAGGGCGCCAAGGGCAGCAGCGCGCACTGGCTCAGCCATTGTGCACGTTGTGCAGCCCGGCTGGACGAAAACCTCACGCTGGGTTCCGATGGTCCGTTCCAGCCCAGGTTCTACAAACAACGTGTCGCCATCAAGCTGCTGCGCCTGACGGGCCCGTTTGTGCTCTCTGGCGTGCAACGCCTGCCCAGCTTGCCGATGCTGGCGTGGCTGGAGTGGCATAACCAGCGGCAGTTCAAGTCGCACGCCGCGCGGCCCCGCCCAGGGGGTCGACCGACCCCGCGCACGGCAAACCCACGCGCCGGATCGTAGGGCAAATTCCTACACACCGTATGTCGCCAGGCCGGATACCGTTGCGACCACCAACGGCCATACGATCACACCATGTTCGCCATACTGTCCTCCAAGCGCCCGTACACCTCCTGCGCTGCGGTTCAGACCGTGACGGCGCGGCCGATGCGCTCGGCGAATGCATGGTCGGACCCGCTGCCGCTGCCCGAGGTCGTTGAAGATGATTCCGACGCGGCCTGGGCACTTTGGCAGGCGACCGTCCAGGGCCAAACACTTCACGACGCCGACACGGTTCTGATGGACTTGATGCCGTCCTGATCGGCGCACGTCGCGCGACGCGCCAATTTGCCCGGTGTTGGTTGCCAAACCGGCTGACAGACGCTTGCGCCAGTCAGATCGCAACCATCCGCGTCTTGCGGCTGATCGAATATCTCCAACTTGTGAAAAAAATACCGGTGACGTCCATCGGTCCTTGAATTCTGTGGCCTCGCTGTCTGGCCGGTCTTGCCTTGAGTGATGCGGCAGGTGGCGGGGGGCCCATCATGAACATGGCAGCAGATGCTGGCAACCGCCTACAGCCCTGCACTATGACTGCCATTGACAATACCAAGTGGCCGTATCCCCATCCGCCCCCTAGACTGCAATGCGACACCAAAGCGATCAACCCCCACTGAAAGAAGGAGACTCTTCATGTCGAACGAAGCCAAATGCCCATTCTCCACAGGCGCCGCGAAACCCACTGTCGCCGGAGCCCGAAACAATGCCGACTGGTGGCCGAACCAGCTCAGCGTGAAGATGTTGCACCAGCACTCCGCATTGTCCAACCCGATGAAGCCGGACTTCGACTATGCCCTGGAGTTCAATAGCCTGGACCTTCACGCCGTCATCAAGGACCTGCACGCGTTGATGACCGATTCGCAGGACTGGTGGCCGGCCGACTATGGCCACTACGGTCCGTTCTTCATCCGCATGGCGTGGCATAGCGCAGGCACCTACCGCGTGTCCGACGGCCGCGGCGGTGCATCCACCGGTACGCAGCGCTTCGCGCCACTGAACAGCTGGCCCGACAACGTCAGCCTGGACAAGGCGCGCCGCCTGCTGTGGCCGATCAAGCAGAAATACGGACGCAAGATTTCCTGGGCCGACCTGATGGTGCTCACCGGCAACGTGGCGCTGGAGTCGATGGGCTTGAAGACCTTTGGCTTCGCGGGTGGCCGCGTCGACGTATGGGAACCCGAAGAAGACATCTACTGGGGTCCGGAGGCCGAATGGCTGGACGATAAACGCTACACCGGCGACCGGCAACTTGAGAACCCGCTGGCTGCAGTGCAGATGGGCCTGATCTACGTCAACCCGCAAGGCCCCAACGGTAACCCCGACCCGTTGGCATCGGGCAAAGACATCCGCGAGACCTTCAAACGCATGGCGATGGACGACGAGGAAACCGTAGCACTGGTCGCCGGTGGCCACACTTTCGGCAAATGCCACGGCGCAGCCGACCCGTCCCAATACGTCGGCCCCGAACCTGAAGGCGCCGACATCACCGAGCAGGGCCTGGGCTGGAAAAGCGATTTCGGCAGTGGCGGCGGCGTGCACGCCATCAGCAGCGGCCTCGAAGGTGCATGGACCACCAACCCGATCCAGTGGGACAACGACTACTTCGACATCTTGTTCAAATACGAGTGGGAGTTGACCAAGAGCCCCGCCGGCGCCAAGCAATGGACACCCAAGGACCCCTCCGCCCAGGGCACGGTGCCCGATGCACATGATCCGGCCAAACGGCACGCACCGATGATGAGCACGGCAGATCTTGCCCTGCGCATGGACCCGGCATATGAAAAAATCGCGCGGCGCTTTCACGCGAATCCCGCGCAGTTCGCCGACGCATTCGCACGTGCCTGGTACAAGCTCACGCACCGCGACATGGGGCCGGTATCGCGGTATCTCGGCCCTTTGGTGCCCAAGGAAGAGCTGTTGTGGCAGGACCCGATTCCTGCGCTGGACCATCAGACCATCGATGCACAGGATATCGGCGCACTCAAGGCGCAGATCCTCGCTTGCGGCCTGTCCGTCACCCAACTGGTGACAACGGCGTGGGCGTCGGCCTCCACCTACCGGGGCAGTGACATGCGCGGTGGCGCCAACGGCGCGCGCATCCGCCTGGCGCCGCAAAGGGACTGGGAGGTCAACCAGCCAGCCGCTTTGGCCACGGTGCTGGAGAAGCTGACCGCGATCCAGCAGACATTCAACGCCGCTCAAGTCGGCGGCATGAAGCGGGTTTCGCTGGCTGACCTGATCGTGCTGGGCGGCGGTGCCGCCATAGAAGAAGCGGCGCGCAAGGCGGGTCACCAGGTTCAGGTGCCATTCTCGCCGGGCCGAATGGACGCGTCGCAGGAGCAAACCGACGTGGAGGCCTTCGAGCCTCTCGAACCGGTCGCGGACGGATTTCGAAACTATGTGCGCAAAGGCCAAGAGGCCTCGGCCCCCGAGCTGCTGGTCGACAAGTCAAATCTGCTGACACTCACAGCGCCCGAGATGACGGTGCTGGTCGGTGGCATGCGTGCGCTCGGCGTCAACGCCGGCGCCAGCTGCCACGGCGTGTTCACGCAAAGGCCGGGCGAGCTGAGCAACGACTTCTTCGTCAATCTGCTGGACATGCGCACAAAGTGGCAACGTTCGGCCCAATCCGTTGACGTGCTGGAGGGCCAGGACCGCAGCACCGGCAAGGCGAAGTGGACGGGCACGGTGGTCGACCTGGTTTTCGGCTCCAATTCGCAGCTGCGCGCCCTGGCCGAGGTGTATGCCAGCAGCGATGCGCAACAGACCTTCGTGCAGGACTTTGTAGCCGCCTGGACCAAGGTCATGAACCTGGACCGCTTCGACTTGAAGTAAAGCCGTAAACCGGGGCCTGACGGCCTTGCGACCTGTGGCCCCTGGCTGGCGCCGGTGTTTTCCGGACCAGCCCGGGGCTTATGGCCTTATGCGTCGTCCGTCTGGCGCAGGCCGCTGTTTTCTGCCACCATAGTCCAAACCCTGTTGCAACCGCCTGACGCGGGCAATGGGCGAGCACACGGCACGTGGCGCCACCGGCGCATGTGTTGACAAATGGCAAGGAGAAGTCATGACAGCGTCCGACACGACGAACCGCCTGCTGTTCGAGCCACCCGGGCCCGGGCCGTGGAAACAGGACGCCGTGCATTTTCCGCGGCCGATGACACGCTATTTCCAGCAGACCCATCCGGCGCCCTATTTGCAAGGTACCCATGAGTTTTCGCAGTATTACGGTCTGATGATCGACGGTCTGCAGATGGCTTATGTGAATGGTTTCGCTTATTACCAAGTGTTGCCAGTTTCCGAGGCCGAACGTCCTGCGCGACTCGAACGCGCAGGGCAGGTATTTGCAAAGAAGCTCTGGCGTGAACAATTGCGTGAATGGGATGAGGTCTGCAGACCCACGGCCGTACGTCAACACCGGGCCTTGCAAGCTGTGGACCCGGACAACTTGTCCGACAACGAACTGGCGGCCTATCTGCTTCATTGCCGTGACCACCACGCCGAGATGATGGTGCAGCATATGCGGCTGACGGCGGGTGCGCTGCTGCCCACCGGCGACTTCCTTGCCCATGCGGGCGAATGGACCGGCCTGCCGGCGACCGAATTGCTAGCCTTGCTGCGTGGCTCAGCCGATGTGTCGTCGGGCGGCTCCGTGGAGATGGAGCGACTGAAATCGGCATTTGCACCGGGTTCCGCTGCGCGCGAAGTGCTGGCCTCGCAGGGCGACCCAAGGGAGCTGATGGCCTCGGGCGGCGACCCGGCCCAGGTACTGGCCCAGTTGCGTGACCTGCCCGGCAAAGCCGGAGCCGCCGTAGATCGCTACCTGGACCTGGTGGGCCATCGGCTGATCGACGGATTCGACATCTGCGAACCTACCGCACTCGAACTGCCCGATGCCCTGCTGCGTGCGATCAACATTGCCGTCGCACCCCACGACAAGGTACAGGCTGACTCGGCTGACGCCCTGACAGCGATTCGCGCGCAGGTGCCCGCCGGCCGACGTAACGATTTCGACGGCTTGCTGGCCGAAGCACGTGCGACCTACCGACTGCGCGACGAACGGGGTATCTACAGCGACATCTGGGCCGCAGGCATCATGCGCCGGGCCGCCCTGGCAGCCGGTCGACGTGCGGCGGCGTTTGGCCGTATCGCCAAACCGATCCACCTGCTCGATGCTGACCTAGGCGAGATGTGTGCGCTTGTGACGGGCTCCGGCCAGGCGCCCGGGGCCGATGAATTGGCCAGCCGCGCAGCCTATCGCGTGCGCTACACCGCCAAGGATGTGCCCGCCACGCTCGGTCCGCCGGCGCCGCCCCCGCTTGACCTGAACGCCCTGCCCGCGCCTGCCAGCCGGTTGATGCACGCCCTGTTTGTCGCGCTGGAACATTTGTTTGCCAGCGCACAGACGACACACGAAGCCACTGTGATACGGGGCCTGGCAGCGAGCAAGGGCGTTTATGAAGGGCCCGCCCGGCGCGTCGCCGGCCCTGCCGATTTCGACCGCATCACGCAAGGTGACGTCCTGCTCACCGAATCCACCTCGGAGGCATTCAACATCCTGCTGCCATTGTTGGGCGCCATTGTTACCGACAACGGTGGCCTGCTGTCGCATGCGGCGATCGTGGCACGCGAGTACGGCATTCCCGGTGTGGTGGGCACCCGCGAGGCCACCGAGCGCATCGCCGATGGCGCCCGGCTGCGGGTAGACGGCGACACTGGCGAAGTCACGGTGCTGCGATGAAAAAAATCGTGGCGCTGGCCAAGGCCGGTGAGACGGCGCTTTACGGCGCCAAGGCAGTCGGGCTGGGCGATGCTGCGCGCGAAGGCCTGACAGTGCCACATGGCCTGGCGCTCTCGGTCGACCTGGTTGAAGCCATTGCCGCGGATGATCGGCGGGCCATCGCCCGGTTGGCCAAGTCGCTCGACACGCTGGCCGCCCCTTACGCCGTACGCTCGTCAGCTGTCGACGAAGACGGCGCGTCCGCCAGTTTCGCCGGCCAACACCTGACCGTGCTCAATGTGCATTCCGCAGCCGACGTGCCGCAAGCCGTGCGCGAGGTCTGGTGGTCGGCCAATTCGGATGCCGCCATCACCTATCGCCAGAAACTCGGCTTGATGGCACGGCCGAGTGTCGGTGTGATCGTGCAGACGCTGCTTGACCCGCAGGTTGCCGGCGTGATGTTCACCGAAAACCCGGTCACCGGGGCCGACGAACGCGTCATCGAGGCGAGTTGGGGACTGGGCGAGGCCGTAGTGGCAGGCCTTGTGATACCCGACCATGTGCGCCTGGGTCGGTCGGGCGGCATCCTGGAAAACCGCGCCGGTCACAAACGCGTTGCAGTGCGCGCCTTGCCCAACGGCGGAACATTCGAAGAATCGGTGGCGCCAGAGTTGCAGTCCCGGCTCTGCCTTTCAGACGACCAGTTGGCGGCGCTGGGCGCCCTCGCATTGAGGTGCGAGAAGATCTATGGGCCGCGCCGCGACATCGAGTGGGCGTTTCAGGCGGGTCAGTTGCACCTGCTGCAATGCCGCGCGGTGACGACCCACAAATCACGCAGCACCTGCGCACCGGCAGGTATGCCAGCACGCGACCCGACCAGTGCATTGCAACGTGTAGGTCTGTTTGCCGACATGGACCGCCGGCAGGCCGAGCAGATCGGCCGACTGCTCAAGGAGCGCCGCTTTGCGCAGGGCGAGACCGTGATACGGGAAGGCTCCGGTGGTGCTGCGGTGTATCTGATCACGCACGGACAGGCAGCGGTGTCGCACGACGGCACGACCATCACCACCTTGGGGCCGGGCGACCATTTCGGAGAGATCGCGCTGATCGACGGCGGCCCGCGTTCGGCCACCGTGACCGCCACCACTGACCTGGTCTGTTACGGTCTCACATTCTGGGAATTCCGTCCGCTGGTGGAACGCAACGGCACGATTGCCTGGAAGCTGTTGCAAGCGCTGGCGCGACGACTGCGCGCGGCCGAGAGTACATAGCCGCAACGAAGGGGTCGCGGCGCCGCGCATCGGGTGCTGTCATTCGCGCCGTCAGTTGCACGATCAGGGTTTGATCGCCACCTTCAGCACACCGTCACGCTGGTTGGAAAACAGCTCGTAGGCCTCGACGATGTTCTCCAGCCTGTAATGGTGGGTCACCATCGCGCCAAGGTCGACCCGGCCGGATTCGATCACCGCCATCAGGCGGCGCATGCGCTCCTTGCCGCCCGGGCACAAGGCGGTGTTGATGCGGTGGTCACCCAGACCGGCCGCGAAAGCCGACATCGGAATCGTCAGGTCCTCGGAATACACGCCCAGGCTGGACAAGGTGCCGCCGGGCTTGAGCACGCGCAAGGCCGACTCGAAGGTCGATTGCAGGCCGAGTGCCTCGATGGACGAATCTGCACCGCGTCCGCCGGTGAGCTTCATGATCTCGTCGACCACGTCGCAGTGGTTGAAGTTCAGCGTCACGTCGGCGCCCATTTTCTTCGAGATGCCCAGCCGGTGGTCGTTGCCGTCCACGGTGATGATGGTGGTCGCGCCCATCAGCCGTGCGCCGGCCGTGGCACACAGGCCGATCGGGCCCTGGGCAAACACCACCACGGTGTCGCCGATGCGGATGTTGGCGTTCTCCGCACCCTTGAAGCCGGTGGACATGATGTCCGGGCACATCAGCACCTGCTCGTCGCTCAGTCCGTCGGGAATCGGCGCGAGATTGGCCAGAGCATCGGGTACCAGCACGTACTCGGCCTGGGTTCCGTCGATCAGGTTGCCGAAACGCCATCCGGCTGTGGCCTTGTAGCCGTGGCAGCCGCAGCGGCCGGAAGGGATCAGGTAGCTGCCGTCCTGCGACGGGGAACCATCCTGGGCAGCGTAGGAGTTGAAATTGGGACAGATCGCACCGGCAATGACGCGCTGGCCTTCGCGGTAACCCCACACGGCGCTGCCCAGTTTCTCGATCACACCCACCGGTTCGTGCCCCACCGTCAGCCCCTTGGCTACCGGGTATTCGCCCTTGAGGATGTGCACGTCGGTGCCGCAGATGGTGGTGGTGGTAATGCGCATCAGCGCGTCGTTGGGGCCGACATCGGGAATCGGCTTGTCGGTCAGTTCAATACGGCCGGCTTCGATAAAGCTGGCCGCTTTCATCATGGTGGGCATGGAGAGTTCCTTTGGGGTCCGGTGGAAGATCGCGCGACCGCCGCTACCCGCAACCCGTTCTCAAGGGGAATCGCGCCGTGTCATCGCCACCTGACAAATGCTACGGGCGATCCCTCCATCACGGTTGGCGCAAGTGCCTGCTCTTGACCTGCGTCATTCAATTGAGGTCGTTGCAGCCGATTGGCTGCCTGTCACAGTGTCAGAACAGCGCAGCAATGCATTGCGACGCGGCGTACCGCCGG
>JBKJRR010000131.1:0-5046 GCA_046594635.1 Burkholderiaceae bacterium | reverse complement strand
GCCAACGCCGAACTGGTTGCGCTGCACAAGCGGGGTGTACGTACGGCCCAGGTGGTGCAGGAGCGGGCCGAGATTCGCGCCAGCATGTTCCGCATCCGGCAGGTCGACGATACGGTGCGTCCACATGTCGATGAGCTCCGTCCAGCACTGGCCGGCAAGATCCTGCGTCCCTGCACCTGACGGGTTAGCCTGAATATTTCACGCAATTGAGTCGGCGGTCCCGCCCGAAGGCGCGTTGTCATTGGTATCTGACGCCAACCACAACATGGGACCGCCAATGCCAAACTGTACCGAAGAAACTGGACCAGGCAAGATTGATTTCGGCCGCTTGGGCCGACGTGTTGTAGAGGGCCGCTTTGATGGCGGCAGCATGACCAGCGATGGCGGGGTCATGCTGCTGGCGGAGACGGACCGCAAGCTTGGTCTGATCGAGGCGGCGGCGCGCTGCATCGCCGATCCACGCAGCCCATTACTGATTAAACACGCCGTGCGCGACATGTTGCGTCAGCGCGTGTATGGGCTGGCACTGGGCTGGGAGGACTTGAGCGACCACGGTGCGTTGCGCTGCGACGTGGCCATGCAAACGGCCGTGGGCGTGGAGCGTGAAGTGGCCAGTGCCCCCACGCTGTGCCGGCTGGAGAAGTGGGCCGATCAACGAACGGCGTGGCGTTTGCACGAGGTACTGGTGGAGCAGTTCATCGCCAGCTTCAAGGCGCCGCCCGAAGAGCTTGTGCTGGACTTCGATGCCACCGACAACCCCTTGCACGGCCAGCAGGAGGGTCGCTTCTTTCACGGCTACTACGACTGTTACTGCTATTTGCCGCTGTACGTGTTCTGCGGCCAGCAGTTGCTGTGCGCCTACCTGCGCCCCAGCCGTATCGATGGGGCCAAACACGCTGCGGCCATATTAAAGTTGTTGGTAATGCGGCTGCGCCAGAAGTGGCCGCAGGTGCGCATCGTCTTTCGTGGGGACTCGGGCTTTTGCAGGCGGCGCATCCTGAACTACTGCGAGCGTGCCAATCTGCACTACATCATCGGCCTGGCGCGTAACCCGGTGCTTGAGCGGATCACGGAGTTCCTGGAGCTGGCCATGAAGGATGCCTACACCCACAGCGGGCTCAAGCAGCGCGAGGTGGGCGAATTTACCTATGCGGCCGAGTCCTGGGCCACGCAGCGCCGGGTGATCACGCGCCTGGAGTACGGGGCACAGGGTAACAACCCGCGCTACGTGGTAACCAATCTGGCGGGCGACCCCAAGGCACTGTACGACGATCTGTACTGCCAGCGCGGCGAGGCCGAGAACCGGATAAAGGAAGCCCAGGTCGGGTTGTTTGCCACGCGCACCAGTTGCCAGTATTTCCAGAGCAACCAGTTGCGCGTGTTGCTGGCCGCCTTGGGTTATGTGCTCATCGAACGGCTGCGCGCGCTGGCGTTGCACGGCACGTCGCTGGCCACTGCGCAGGTGGACACACTACGCATCAAGCTGCTCAAAGTCGCCGCAGTGGTGACGCGCAACACGCGCCGAATCCGCCTGTACCTGGCCTCCAACTGGCCCAGCGCGGACATCTTCGCCCACGCCATGAGCGAGTTGCGCTCACCCTGAACTCCATACAGTGCCTGGCCCGCGCGTTGACACAAAAAAGGCCCGCAACCCAAGCCGGGGTAGGGGAAATTACGCCCGCACCGCACCGATTGCATCTCGCAGGTCATGCAATGACTTCGCAACGCCCCGATTCACCCCGCCGATCATCAAGTTCACGCCAATCCGGCCATACAGTGGCATAAGCGTGAAATATGCGGGCTAACCGTCATCGCCGTTAGTTGAGCTTCACCGTCACTTTCCGCAGATCAAACTCAGTCCAGCGTCACTTGCGCGGGCTGTGAACCGTTTGCAGGTACCGTCAGTCGCCATGATCGTTCGCCGCGTGTGAACAAAATGACTTCGCCAAGATCGACCGAGCTGTTGGCGACTATTTCGTCAAGCGAGTTTGTTCCCACTACCCAGCAAGGGCACATGGGCAGTTGCCAATCTCGAGCGGGTCGCCGGTTCGTCCATCGTGAACCAGCGTTGGCGACCCGGAACCGGCGCCTCTGGATCGATCGCCAGGTTATCGAGAAAGCTGTTCGTTCCCGCCTGCATTATGCAGTTGTGTGTGCTCATCGCGGCGTGTTTGCCGCCACGCGGCACCACGACACCCAGGCTGCGTTCCAGGGCCGCGACGCGCTCGTCCAGATTGGCGGCGCCGAGGGCGAAATGGTCGATACTTTTTTGAATGGCGCTGTTTCCAGGCGCTGTGGCGTTCCGAGAAACCGGCGCGCTCCACAGCCGGTGCGGGAGTGGTTCGTGGGCCCTGTGCGAGAACACTACCGTGACTTTGGCCCATCCCCTTCGATGCTGCAAGGGATAAGTCGGACGCTTCAGGAACGAGATGCCTTTGGCGGACTATTTGTGCAAGTTCCGAGCAGGAAAAGGGATCTCATTGAGCCCGCAAAGGCCTATGCAGACGCAGGCGCTACTCCTGTCAGTCACGATGATTTAGAAACCACCGCCAAACCACCGCCAAAATCTCATAAATCAGGCTGTAGTCCGCATCGATACTTGATGACCCGAGTGATTCTGCATTCACCGAGCGGATTTCATCCGAGGTGAGTCTCGAGACCGTCGGACCGATCCACGAGTCAGCGCACATCGGACATGCAAATGAGGGCGACTTAGAAGGCTCGCGAGAGCCACATTTTCCGCAGAGCGCTCAACAGCGTTGAGAGAAAATGCTCTTGCACGACCGTACACAATTGTCCCGATAAACAACGCAACGTAAACCGCGGTATCGAAGCCATCTACGGGCGTTACCATCCGTAGCAACCGGTCTCCGTATCGGCCACGGCCCTGATCCACTACCAACGCCATCGCTACAGCGACACCGTACGAGTGGATCAACTATTTGGTTAGCTTACTGTCTGCAATTCGACGCGTTGCGCATGGTCGGACCGGCCGACAAGTCGGTCAACTAGGTGCGAAGTTTCGAGCGGAACCAGACTTTGTATTGCTGGATGTCCAGTGCAGGTGAATCGCCCGAAGTCGCATCTAGCGGCGATCAGGGAATGCAGGAGCGCAATTTCAATTTCGTTTTGGTTCGTGTCGTGTCCAAAGAGCCGCGCGAAAAGGCGCCAAGGCCTTCTCCCAGACTTGCTCCGATGCATGTTTGTCGTAGCTCCAGCGCCCTGGAAACGTCCACCCGTGACCCGAGCATCACGCACGTGGCCATGGTGCATTGCGAAACGGGCGCCGGCGTACTCAACCCCTTGCACGAGATCGCGCTTGTGGCCGCCAAACACGGGCGCGGCCTGATCATCGACGCCATGAGTTCCTTCGGTGCTATCGAGATTGACGCGCGCAAGACGCCCTTCGATGCAGTGATTGCAGCCTCGGGAAAGTACCTGGAAGGTGTGCCGGGCATGGGCTTCGTCATCGTCAAGCGGACCACACTAGAAAAATGCGAAGGCAATTGCCACTCGCTGGCCATGGATCTGTACGACCAGTGGCGGTATATGGAAAAGACCACGCAGTGGCGCTTCACGCCGCCGACACACGTCGTCGCCGCACTCGACGACGCCATTACCCAGTACATCGATGAAGGTGTCCTGGCGGCCCGCGGTGGCCGCCATATGCGAAATTGCAAAGGCTTGATTACAGACCTGGCCGCGTTAGGCCTGCCCAGCTATCTCGAACAGTCGATACAGGCGCCGATCATCATCACCTTTCATGCCCCCGATGACGCGAACTACGACTTCAAAACCTGCTATCAAAAAGTCAAGAAGCGCGGCTACATCCTCTATCCCGGCAAGCTGATGCAGGTCGAAACCTTCCGCGTCGGCTGCATGGGCCACTTCGGCGAAGAGGCCATTTCGGGTGCCATGGCCGCCATTGGCGAGCGCTTCAGGGCCATGGGAATCCGGACTGGCATCACGCTGGTTTCCGTCTGATTTGGCGAGTCCGGCATCGCTCGCTGAGCACCATCAGCGACTGTTCACATTGATCGCTCAATACAGACTAGGCCATCGGCCCGGACGCGTTGGCGTGCAAATGCGAAAACCATGACCCAAAGTTCACACCATAGTTCAAGCGAATGAACATGTGCCGAAGCCAAAGCAATGTCATGTGGGTGACTTGCGCTGGAGGTCCACGCGGGACTAACGATTCGGTCCAGCGGCGCGACCCCTTGTAGCCAGCACTGGCTCACCTCCCAGTTTGGCATGGCCTGACTCACGTCGGTCTGCATGCTGAACCGCTGCACGCGCCGCCGTCAATCCTCCTGGCGCTACCTCAGCGAGGTACCTAACTGCCTCAACGGCAAGTCGAAGGTCAGCCGGATCCTTGGAGGTTGCCAGCGCCCGTGCGATCTGTTCCCAGGCCTTGATCGCGTCGGCGCGGACGGCAAGCGCCCGTGTGCTGGTCCGCTGCACGGGACGCTGGCGAATCAGTTGCCCTCGACCGGCAGCTCGCTTTTCCCACAATTTGCGATAGTTCCGATTCGCCGCCCGTACGGGTTGCCGCGTCGCCACCGCGTTCACGCCACGGTCCTGCAGGTTCTGAGCAAAGACCGCACGCCAGCGATCCAAGTCGGCTTTTCGCGGTGACAAGCGCACGCCGTCGTACCGATCGGCACGAACCGAAAGGTGGATGTGCGGCGCGCCCTGGTCTTCGTGCATCACGAACACGTACTTGTGCCCCTCGAACAGCTCGCGCGCAGCGTCCGCCGTAGCCGCGCGCACCGCCTGCGGTGGCGTGCCGGCCGGCATCGAGAAGATGATGTTGAAGGCCTCGCGCCTGGGGCTGTCGTCGTCGATGTACGCGCCGGCGACACGCCACTCATCGGCAAGCTGCACCAGGCCGTCGCGGCCCTGGATCTTCTCGCCACGTTCGTCCTCGATCTCAAGTGTCTTGCCTTTTCCGCCAACCTCTTCCTTACCTTGGCGGCCAATGTATCGGAAGTGGGCAGTGATGGCCTTCATACCGCGACCGCCTCCAGTGATCTTGACCATCAC
>JBKJRR010000510.1:0-8336 GCA_046594635.1 Burkholderiaceae bacterium | reverse complement strand
GCTCAAGTGGCTCTCGCCGCAAAAACTCGCGGTCTGGGGTCTGCTCTCGTCCGCCTTGGCGTATGCCTTGTGGGGTGCCGCCACCGAGGGCTGGATGATGTTCGCGGTGATCGGCGTCAATCTGCTGGGCGGCACCGTGGCCGCCGCGGTGAACAGCATGATCTCTGCCGCAGCCGATCGCAGCAGCCAGGGTCAGACCCTGGGCGCTGTCAGTTCGCTGGGCAGCCTGATGGCCGTGCTGGCACCGATGCTGGGTGCGCCGCTGCTGGCCATGGTGTCACACCTGCCACGTGGCGATTGGCGCATCGGCGCCCCGTTCTTCTTCTGCGCCGCGCTGCAATCGGTATCGCTGTTGCTGGCCTGGTGGCACATTCGGCGTCACAGCCAGCTCGCAACCGCCTGAACGCGCCGGATCAGGCCTGCTCCTTGACCGTGATCCGCCACAGGGTACGGGCATCGGTCAGGTCGGTCAGCGGCGCTGCATGCAGTAATTGGGCGTTGTCCCAGACCACCACATCGCCGATGCCGTACTGGTAGGTATGGCGATAAGACATGGCCGTCGCATGGGCCTTGAGTTCGTCGAGCAGGGCCACTGCATCCTTGTCGTCCATGCCATCGATACCGAACGAGCTGCCCGACACACCGTACAAGGATTTGACGCCCGTGTGCGGATGTGGCCGCACCAGGCGATGGCGCACCCAGTCGACCTTTTTCTTCTGGTTGTCATCGGGCACCGAGGCCACGGTGCGCGACAACACGTTCAAGTCGTCCCGATTGCCGTAATGGTGGCGCACTACCAGATCGTCGATGCGCGCACGCATCGCGTCGGGCAGATCGGCATAGGCCCGGGTCTGATTGGCAAACGTGGTGCCACTGCGTTCGCGCGGCATCTGGATCGCGTACAACATGGTGCAACGCGCCGGCACCCTCAAGTAGGAATAGTCGGTATGGAAATACGTCCCGGCGTCGAGCAGACCGATCGGCTTGCCGTCGCGTTTCACGTTGGACAGGATCAGGATGTTGGGGTCCTGTGCATGGTGAAAGGTATCGATCACATGCGGTTCGGCCGGTCCCCAGTGCCGCGAAAAATCGACAAATTGCGATGGCGACAGCGTCTGCCGCGGCAGCACCACGAAACAGTGCTGGTGCAAAGCCTGTTCGATCGCGCCGAACTGCTCCGGACTCAAGCCTTGCGACAGGTCCAGACCCGGGATACGTGCACCGCCGGCATCGGACAAGGGTTCAATCTGCAGCATGTCAGTATCGCCCGGCCGTTCCCAAGGAACTCACGGCCCGCATCAAAGACCGGTGGCCAGGAAGCCACCGTCCACTGCAATGCTCTGGCCGGTCACGAAGCCTGCAGCATCGCTGGCCAGGTAGATTGCCGCTCCCACCAGTTCGTCAACCTCGCCGAAACGCCCGGCCGGGGTGCGCGCCAGCGCCAGCGCCTTGCGCTCGGACGACATCTTGTCGCGGTTGAGTTCGGTCATGAAAAACCCCGGCGAGATGGCGTTTACCCGCACACCTTGCGCAGCCCATTCGGCGCCCAGGGTCTGCGTCAGGCTGTACACCCCCGCCTTGGCGATGGCATACAGGGCACTGCGCGGCCAGCCGCGATGTGATGACAGGGACGCAATGTTGATGATCGCGCCACGACCGCGCCCCAGCATGTGGCGACCGACCTCGGTGCAGGCAAAGAACACGCTTTGCAGATCGGTGTCCATGATCTGGGCCCAGTCGGCGCGGCTGAAATCCACTGCCGGCTTGAGCACCGTGACGCCCTGGCAGTTGACCAGAACATCGATATGCCCCAGGTTCGCCAGTGTGATGCCGACCAGGCCACGCAGGCCGTCCTCATTGCTGACATCTGCCTGGTAGCCCGACACCGCACCGAATGCGGACAGTTCGCCCAGGGCCTTGGCCAGCTTTTCAGGATCACGCCCGGCGATCACGACCTGGGCGCCGGCCTGCAGGTAGCCGCGGGCAATCGCCTTGCCAATGCCGCTGGTGCCACCAATGACCAGCGCGATCCGGTCCTTCAGGGAAAACGCGGCAGTGGGGTTCATGGACTTCCTATTTGACGAGTTCAGGTGATATCAGCTGCGGCAGGATCAGTGTGACCTCGGGCCACAGGATGATGCCCACCAGCACCAGCAGCATGGGAATCAGCATGATCATGGTGTCCTTGAGTGCATAACGCAAGCGCACCTTGGCCACTGAACACGCCACCATCAGGCACAGTCCGTAGGGCGGCGTCACCAGGCCGAAGGCCAGCGAGACGATGCCGATGATCGCGAACTGGATCGGGTGCATGTCGACCGACGCCACCAGTGGCTGCAACGTCACACCAACGATGATGATGGCCGGTATCGCATCGAGAAAGCATCCGGTGATCAGGAACACTGCTGCAATGAAGAAGCCGACACCCGTGATGCCCAGACCCCAGGTAGTGACGCTCTCGAGCAGCGCCTTGGGAATCTGGTAATACGCCAGCAGCCAACCGAAAGCGGATGCAGTACCGACACAGAACAATGCAATCGCCGACAGCTTGCCGGTTTCCGACAGCGCCTCGATCAGGCGTTTGAAATTCATCTCGCGGTAAACGAAGGCCGTCAACGCGAGCGCATACAACACAGCGACGGCAGCCGACTCGGTCGGTGTGAACCAGCCCAGCAGGATGCCGCCAACGATGATGAACGGCGTCATCAGGGCCGGCACCGAGCGCAACAAGGCCAGGAAGAATTCGCCGACTCGCGCTCGCGGATAGACCGGATAACCGCGTCGCACCGCATAGACGTGCACCGTGGCCATCTGGGCTCCGGCAATCAGCAGGCCCGGAATGATGCCTGCCAGATACAAGGCGCCGATCGACGTGGATATGACGCCACCCCAGACCACCATCAGGATCGACGGCGGAATGATCACCGCCAACGTCGACGACACGGCCGTCACCGCAATCGAGAACGACAGGTCGTAACCCTCCTTGGTCTGTGCGTCGATGAAAATCTTGCTCTGGCTCGCGGAGTCGGCGGTGGACGAGCCGGAAATACCGGCAAAGAACACCGACAACACCACGTTGATCTGCGCCAGTGCACCGGGCATGCTGCCCACCAGCGTGCGGGACAATACCACCAGGCGGTCGGTGATGCCACCGACACTCATCAGGTTGGCGGTCAGCAGGAACAGCGGCACGGCCAGCAAAATGAACGAGTTGTACGACTTGAAGGTCTCGTTGAACAACATCATCGGTGACAGGCGCGGCTCGTAGGCAAGTATGGGCAGGCAAGCCAGACCCAGCGCGAACGCGACCGGCACGCGCAGCACCAGCAATAGAAAAAAAGCCCCGAACAATGCGGCAGCAGCCCAGCCGGGCGTCAGCATCGCCTGCATCATGGCGCATCCTTTGCCGCCAGCGTGCGGATGTCGGCGACGAAATGTTCGCCCAGGAAAACGGCCCATGTCAGCCCTGACAGCGGCCAGGCGATGAAGATGTAGGTCATCGGCAATTCCGCCAGCTCCGAACTCTGGTTCCAGCCGAACTGCACGAACTCCAAGCCCCACCACATGTAGACCAGCGCGAAAACCAGCACCAGCAAGTGCGAAACGATGCGCAGCATGGCGTTGGCACGCGGCTGAAGTGTCGGCCAGACATCGACGTCAAAATGCGTGCCTTCACGCACGCCGACCATCGCGCCGAGCATGACCATCCAGATGAATACGAATCGGGACAGCTCCTCAGTCCATATGTAAGAAGGTATCAATTGTGTGTAGCGGGAGATCACCTGCATCGTGATGGGCACCAGCAACACTGCTACCGTTGCCACCAGCAGCCAAACGAGTACGGCCGCATAACCGTCGAGTATTTTTTTCATCCAACGCCCACAAAAAAAACGCGCCGACCCGGAGGTTCCGGGTGGCGCGATGACCAGGTAAATTATTTGACCGCGAGAATCTTGGCGTGGATTGCTTCGGCGCCAATCTCCTTGGCATAGGCTGCCATCACCGGATCAACCATGGCCTGCATCCTGGCGCGGTCGGCAAACGGGATGCGCTTGAGCTTGCCGCCCTTTTCCAGCGCTTCGAGTTTGGCTGTGTCTTCCGACGACTCAAGCTGACGGCCGTAGGCGCCGGCTTCCTTGCCCGCCTTGATGATGGCTGCCTGCAGATCGGCTGGCAGCTTGGCGAAGGTCTTGCCGGAGAAACACAGCGGACGGATGGTGATGGCGTGTTGCGTCATCGCCAGATCCGGCGCCACCTCGTAGAACTTCATCTGCTCGACGCCCGCGGCCTCATTTTCACCAGCGGCAATCACGCCGTTCTGGATCGCGTTGTAAACCTCGTTGTAGGCAATCACCGTGGGCGCCATTCCAACTGCCGCGAAGGTGCGGCTCCAGATCGGAGCACCCTGCACACGCACCTTCAGTCCCTTCATGTCGGCCAGGTTTTTCACCGGCTTGTTGACGAAGATGTTGCGCGTACCGCCGCCGGCATAGCCGATCAGCATGACCTCGGCCTTCTGCGCTACCTCGTCAGCGATCGGCTTGAGGATGTCGGCATCCAGCACCTTGTTCCAGTGATCCAGATCACGGAACAGGAACGGTGCATCGATGAACGGCGCTGCCTTGGAGAACGTCGACATGTGCGCCGGCGACACAATGGCGAAATCAACCGCCTTGCCCTGATTCATGTAGGCAAAATAGTCTTTCTCCAGGCCCAGTTCGCTGTTCTTGTGCATGACGAAATTAACCGGCTTGCCGTAATACTTGTTGACCAGTTCGCCGAACTTCACCAGCGACTTGGTGAAAGCGTGGTCGTCGTTGAACTGCGACGCGCCGTGCAGCGTGATGGCTTGCTGTGCGTTGGCAGCAAAACCGACTGCGGCCAACGCCAGCGCCGCAAAGGTCGAACGTAACCTGCCACCCGAAACGAAATGATTCATGTTGTCTCCTGCTGCGACGCTTTTGCGTCGCGTGGTTGAGTGCGCAGCCATTGCGGATGCGACCCACCCACTGTAAAAACACAAGGAGCCGATGTCAATCGTCATATGATAGGGTGTTCCCTAGGTTGTTTCACTTTACTGGCGGTCTCGTGCAGCACGCCTCCATCGTCGCGCGGCCGAGGCCTTCAATGTGCCGCCCGCCACGCTGCATCGGCCTGGCTGCGATAACTTTGCCAGTCGCCGGTGAGCCAACGCTGGCGGCCGCGTTCGGCGTAGAACAGATAAAGGCGATCGCCAAAGAACTCCCAGACCGCGCCGCTGGTGCGGATCAAGCCCTCACCCAGAGACAAGGCATTGGCGCAAAAGCCGTTGTACTGCGGCACGTAGCGCGCAGGCTCTGCGGCAAAACGCGCCGCACTCTCACCCGAGGCAAACTGCCAGCGCGCGCCCAGATAGAGCACCACGAACCGTGTTTCCCCTGCCAGCGCCGCGTGTGACTGGCGCACCGCAGGCTGGTGATAAGACACGGTGTCATGTCCGCCGATGGCGATAGGGCCCGGGCCGCTTGCGCTGACCGGCGCTGCAGCATGCGCAGACGTGAAGAACGGAATGGCCAACATCAGCGTGGCAAACGAACGTCGCAACATGAACAGACCTTCAAAACAAATCAAGTCGGTTTGTCGCCCGACACGTCGCTGGCTTACATACGGCCTGTAAATTCTCAATACCAGGGCAATCGGTTCGCTGGTAGACGCGCAAAGAAGCGGCAGTTCAGGGCGCGCCATGAACCATCTGGATCGACGCCACCCGCTGTTACAAAAAGCGGCTGCACGGAGCATCGACAATGCGACGGCGGCAACTCGCCGCAATGTCATAACGGAAAGGTCGATCAAGCGTGTTCAAGAATCTCATGGTGTACCGCATGGTGTCTGCATGGACGATGACGCAGGCACAACTCGAAGAGGCGCTGGACAAGGCGCGCTTTGCCCCCTGTGGTGCGTCGCAGGAAAAATCAGTGGGTTGGATGGAGCCTCGCGGCCAGGCGCACGGGCCGTTGACCGAGGTGATCGGTGGCCAATGGATACTCCAGCAAATGGTCGAGACCAAGGCCGTTCCCGGATCGGTGGTCAAACGCAAGGTCGAGGAGCGAGCCCAGCAGATCGAGGCCACCACCGGCCGCAAACCCGGCAAGAAGGAAAAGCGCGAACTGGCAGAGGACGCACGCCAGGCCTTGCTGCCCATGGCGTTCACCAAGCAGTCGACGGTTCGGGTATGGATTGACCCGCAGAACGCCCGCCTGGTGCTCGATGCCGGCAGCCAGCCCAAGGCCGACGAGACCATGACGGCCCTGGTCACGGCGATCGAAGGCCTGGCAGTTCAACTGGTGGATACCAAGACCTCGCCTGCCGTGGCCATGTCCGAGTGGTTGTCGACCCATGAGGCACCGCAGGGCTTCAGCGTCGACCGCGAATGCGAACTCAAGGCGCCCGATGAATCGCGTGCAGTGGTGCGCTACACCCGCCACGCGCTGGATACCGACGAAGTCAGCCAGCACATCACGATGGGCAAGGTGCCCACGCGCCTGGCCCTGACCTGGAACGACCGGGTGTCGTTCGTGCTGACCGAAGCCCTGCAGCTCAAGAAGGTGGCCTTGCTTGACGTGGTGCTGGAGGACAAACCTGCCGCAGCCGGTGACCGCAAGGATGACGGCTTCGATACCGATATCGCCCTGATCACCGGCGAATTGCGCCAGCTGTTGCCGGCACTGATGCAAGCGCTGGGCGGCGAGGCCGAACACCCTTGAGCCTTCTTGATCCGTGCCAAGCCTGTCACAACCGACGCTGCTGATCGTCTACCACTCGCACACCGGTGGGACGCGGCAGATGGCCAGCGCCGCGGCCGCCGGGGCGGCACGCACCGACGGTCTGCAGGTGCGCCTGTTGCATGCCGACGAGGCCGGTCCTGACGACCTGCTGGCGGCACAGGCCTACTTGTTCGCGACGCCGGAAAACCTCGCCGCGATCGCCGGCGTCATGAAGGCGTTCTTCGACCGTTGCTATTACCCGGTGCTCGGTCGCATCCAGGCCCGACCCTACGCGCTGCTGGTGTGCGCGGGCAGCGACGGCAGCAATGCCGTGCGCCAGGTCGAACGCATCGCCACCGGCTGGCGCCTGCGCAAGGTCGCTGAATCGCTGATCGTCTGCACCCATGCGCAGACGCCGCAGGCCATCCTGGCAGCCAAGACGATCCCGCAGGCCGAGCTGCAGGCCTGCGAAGACATCGGCGAAGCCCTGGGCCAGGGCCTGGTCATGGGCTTGTTCTGATCGCGGCTCGCGCCGTCCATGCCATCATCGACGGATGCTGAATTCACTGAGGAAACTGTTTGGCCGATTGAGCCCATTGTCGGCCGATGCCGATGGTCAAACGCAAGAACATGCCTTGCAACTGGCCACCGCTGTCATGTTGGTCGAGGTCATGCGCTCGGACGCGCGCTTTCATGACGATGAGCGTGAGGCCGTGCTGGCCGCGCTGCAGGAGAAGTTCGCGCTTGATGCCGACGAAGCCCATGACCTGACGCAACGCGCGCACGAAACCGCCCGCCAGGCCGGCGACCTGTTTGCGTTTACATCGCGCATCAACGCGCATTTCGACATGCAGCAAAAGCTGCGCATGATCGAGCTGATGTGGGCCGTGGCCTATGCCGACGGCCATCTGGCCGACCACGAACGCCATGTGATGTGGCGCGTCGCCGATCTGCTGCACATCCCACAAGGCGCCTATGCACTGGCCCGGATTCGCGCCCGCGATGCCGCTGGTGCCGTCGACGCGCAGGCGCCCACGGCGGGCCGTCCGCAGCCCAAGACAACTGATTGATCCACGGAGTATTCATGGCAATGACGCCCACGCCGCCAACCGCGGCAAACCCGGCAACCCCGATCGTCTCGATCCGTGGCCTGGGCAAGACCTACGCTGACGGGTTCGAAGCCCTCAAGAACATCCACCTGGATATCCAGCGCGGTGAGATCTTCGCCCTGCTGGGCCCCAATGGCGCCGGCAAGACCACGTTGATCAGCATCGTATGCGGCATTGCCAATGCCAGCTGCGGCGAGGTCATCGCCGATGGACACGACATCGTGCGCGACTACCGCGCGGCCCGGGCCGTCATCGGTCTGGTGCCGCAGGAACTGCAGACCGATGCCTTCGAATCGGTCTGGGCCACCGTGAACTTCAGCCGCGGCCTGTTTGGCAAGGGGCCGAACCCGGCCCATATTGAAAAGGTGCTGCGCGACCTCTCGCTGTGGGACAAGCGCGACAACGTCATGATCTTGTTGTCGCGCTTGTCCCACAGCGAGAGGTCGCGCAGCACCTTTTCAATATGGGCCGGGTTCGGCCCCTT
>JBKJRR010000373.1:0-24729 GCA_046594635.1 Burkholderiaceae bacterium | reverse complement strand
GCACCGTCAGGTGACGAAGCACAGCGTCATTGAATTTGAATGCATGCTCCAACTCGGACATGACCGCTTGGTCTGCTTCGATGTTGACACACAGGTAATGGGCTTTTGCGAGCTTGTTGATCATGTAAATCAACTGGCGACGTCCCCAGTCTTCTACACGGTGCACTTTGCCACCGCCAGCGGTGATCATGCCCTTGTAACGCTCCAGCATGGCTGGAACCTGCTCGCTCTGATCCGGGTGGATCATGAGAATGATTTCATAATGACGCATACGTACTCCTTGTGGATGGCCCCGTCTCACCCCGTCTCATTTGACAGGGCGAATCGGGGGCCGGAAATAGCCACCCCCGGCGTCTGGACGAGGTGTAGCAAGGCGAAGCCCGCGATTATATGCCATGGCCCGTTTGAGCGATGCGACCTGTCAGGCGGCGACCACCACGCGCTGATGGGCTCCAAAAAAAAGGACCCGGCGGACGAATCTGCCGGGTCGCATGCTGGAGTGAGCCGCAACGCGCGGCCCGGGCTGGGATCAGGAGGTCTTGAGGTTGGGGTAACGCACGTATTCGACCAGTTGCTGGATCTTGCGGCTAGGTGCCGGTGTGATCATGCTGACGATCAAGATCACGGCTATGCCGACCGGCACGCCAAATAGACCGGCTGAGATCGGCTGAATGTCCCACCACAGCTGCACCGGTGACGTGACGCCGAAAATCCCGCGCATCCATGGTTGGGTGGTCACCATGTAGTAGACCGTGGTGCCCAGACCCGCGATCATGCCCAAGGAAGCGGCGATGCCTGTAGCGCGCTTCCAGAAGATGCCCAACACCAGCGCCGGGAAGAACGCGGCCGCCGCAAACGAGAACGCCGCCGAAACCAGGAACAGGATATCCGCTGGTTTCTGCGACGCCACGTAAGCGGCGCACAGTGCGACCACCAGCAGCAGCATCTTGGACAAGGCGACGCGCCGTGCAGTCGATGCATTCGGATCGATCATCTTGTAGTACAGGTCGTGGCTGAGCGCATTGGCGATCGTCAGCAGCAGGCCGTCGGCGGTCGACAATGCGGCTGCGAGGCCACCGGCCGCCACCAGTCCCGAGATCACGTACGGCAGACCACCGATCTCCGGCGTTGCCAGCACCACGATGTCACCTCCGATGGACATCTCGTTGAGCTGCAGGATGCCGTCCTTGTTGACATCGACGACGGACAGCAATGAAGGATCCACCTTGCTCCACGACGCGACCCAGGCCGGCAACTGATCGAACGGTGTCCCCACCACCAGGGTAAATACCTCGTATTTGACCAGGACCGCCAACGCCGGCGCCGTGAAATAAAGCAAAAAGATGAAGAACAGCGACCAACTGACCGATTCGCGCGCCTCTTTGACACTGGGCACAGTGTAGTAGCGCATTAGGATGTGCGGCAACGCGGCCGTTCCGACCATCAGGCAGAAGATCAGCGCCAGGAAGTTGCGCCGCGCAATGTCATAGGCCTTCTGCGCGGCCTCGCTGCCGCTCGGATCGCCGGCAAAGGTCTGCGCATGCGGCACCATCCCGTTGAGCGGCTTGGCCTTGGTATCGGCACCCGCCTTGGCCTTGGTCCACGCAGCCGTTGCTGCAGCGGCGTCGGCCGGCAACGCAGACATCGCCTTTTCGGCAGCCGCGATATCGGCCGCTGCACCATTGGCCGCCTTGAGATCGGCCACCTTTTTCTCTGCCGCCGCCTTGTCAACCGCCAGTGCCGCTGCCGGATTCTTGAGCTTTTCGGCCAAAACAGCAGAGCGCTGCTTGAACACCTCGCGCACTTCGAGCTCCTTCGGATCGGTCGCCAGCTTCTTCTCAAGCGCCGTGACTTTCTCCAGTTGGTAGCCGTAGATCGCCTGTGGCACCGGGATGCTTGTCTGTTTCACAGATAACCATACCACCGGAATCATGTAGGCTACGATCAGGACGATGTA
This sequence comes from Burkholderiaceae bacterium, assembly GCA_046594635.1. Lineage (GTDB taxonomy): Bacteria > Pseudomonadota > Gammaproteobacteria > Burkholderiales > Burkholderiaceae_C > CAISIP01. Next base: position 22,772 of record JBKJRR010000373.1, on the reverse strand, counting down.
CTGCGCTACCTGCGTCCACGTTACCGCACGCATGCCGCCGAGGAAGGAGCACACCAGGATGCCGCCCAGGCCCAGGAAAATTCCGAGCTCGAACTGCACGCCAGTGAGGCGCGAGGTGATCAGGCCCACGCCGTAGATCTGCGCCACCACATAGGTGAACGAACACAGGATGGCTGCCACGATGCCGATAAAGCGCGGCACGTTGCCGCCGTAACGCTCACCCAGGAAATCGGGCACGGTGAATTGCCCGAACTTGCGCATGTAGGGCGCCAGGAACAGAGCCACCAGGCAATAACCGCCGGTCCAGCCCATGATGAAGGCCAGACCGCCGTAGCCCGTCAGATACAAGGTTCCCGCCAATCCTATAAAAGATGCGGCCGACATCCAGTCGGCGCCGGTCGCCATGCCGTTGTAGACCGCCGGAACGCGTCGCCCTGCGACGTAATATTCGGCAGCGTCGTTAGTCCGGCTCATGATGCCGATCCCGGCATACAGGCCAATCGTCGCAAGCAGAAATATGAAACCGATCCACTGCCTTGGCAAGCCCATCTGCTCGAGCACGGCCAACACGATGACGAACGCGAAGAAGCCACCCGTGTACCAGGTGTAGACCTTGTTAAGGTTCTGCTTGAAAGCAGCCTTGGAGGCGGCGTTAGTGACGCCCGTTGCCTCGGAACCAAACAATCCAGCCATTTTATTCCTCGCTCTCTTCAACGCCGTGCTCGATGTCGAGCTTGGCCATGTACCGGGCGTAGTACCAGATGATCAGGCAATACACCACCAGCGAACCCTGCGCCCCCATCCAGAAGCTGAAGGGCCAGCCGAAGAACGTGAAGCTCAACTCTCGCGCGAAAAAACCCACGACGAAGGTCACGACGAACCAGATCGCGAGCAAGATGCCCGTGATGCGAAGGTTCTTGCGCCAATACTCGTGTTGCGTCTCGGTCAATTCCATCTGATCCACCTCCAACAACAATACCCTCGCGGGCGATTTGCGATCGTCACCCGGTTGCCCGGGCGGCCTGCAAGCCTGATCGCATCTTTCTGAATTGCCACCTTTTCGGACGGAAAAAGCGATGAAGGGCCGACGGGCCCGTCATCGCACCGGCTACACGATGTGCAGACCGGTTTCCCGCTCCAGTTGGGCAGCCACCTTTGGCTCGAACCCCTTGAGGTGGCGAATGATCTTCACTGCCTCATCAGGTTGTTGCCGATCAACATGCACCCGCGCCAGCTGGTACCAGCCAAACGGGCTCATGGGTTGCAGTTCGGTATTGCGCTTGAGTGCCGCCACGGCTTCGTCAAAGCGTCGGTTGCGGATCAGCAGCAGCGCCAGCCCGTACCAGGCGCGGTCCAGTTTCGGGCCGGCCGCGATGGCGCGTCTAAAGGCCGCTTCGGCATCCTCATCGCGGCCCATTTCATCGAGCATGTAACCCAGATTGAACCAGGCGGCGGCATTGTCCGGATGCGCCGCGGTCATATCCTGCAGTGCCTGCACCGCGCCTTGCTTGTCACCGAGCTCGGCTTTCAGGTGGGACCGGCTGGCCATTACGTAGCGGTTCCCGGGCACCAACACCAGCATCGCGTCAAAGCGTACCAGTGCCGCCCGCCTGCGGCCCAGCACCAGTAGCGTGATCGCCTGCAGCTTGAGAAAAAGGTAGTTCAACCACAGGCTCATTTGCAGTGCTCCACACCCAATTGCAGGCAAATCTGGATCTTGACCACGGTGACCGCCAGCCAGACGAATGCCAGCAACAGCAACGCTACCAGGGGCAGGTGGCGCTCAACGACGAATTTTGGAGACAGGAAACGGGCCACCACCACGAAGGGCCGGCCCACGATCTCCAAAATCTGGTAAAAAAGATTCTGGTTGCGCTTGGCACCGACAAGCAAACCGAGCGTCCATTGGCCAAGCAATGCCATCAACGCAACTTCAGCAACTAATTTGAGCGTGGTGACAAGCGCAAGCATGGGGGCCATTCATCATGAATGGCACCATTGTTGTTTCGAGACTTACCGCCTTCTTACAAAACGTCAGAATTAGCACGCCGCTAGGGTAGACCCCAATCGGGTAATCCCGCAGTCCACCGGGCATGCGTGTTTGCCTCAACGACCTACAGTTCACCCAGCCAACTTGCGCCAGGTGTCGATCACGGTATCGGGATTGAGCGAGATCGAATCGATTCCCTCATCGCGCAACCAGGTCGCGAAATCCGGATGGTCACTGGGGCCCTGACCGCAAATGCCGACGTACTTCCCCTGCGCCCGGCAGGCCTGAATCGCCAAGCGAATCAAGGCCTTGACCGCCGCATCGCGCTCGTCGAAGTCGGCCGCAAGCAGTTCAAGCCCGGAGTCACGATCCAGACCCAGCGTCAACTGCGTAAGGTCGTTGGAGCCAATCGAAAACCCGTCGAAATACTGCAGGAACTCGTTGGCCAATATGGCGTTGCTCGGCACCTCGCACATCATGATGATCTTGAGTCCGTCTTCACCATTGGCTTTCGCGCCGTCACCCCGTCCCAAACCACGGGCCGCCATCAGTTCCGTCACCTTGCGCGCCTGCTCCAGCGTACGCACAAAAGGCACCATCAGCTGCACATTGGTCAAACCCATGTCCCGGCGCACGCGCAGCATGGCTTCGCACTCCATCGCGAAGGCTTCGCCAAAATCGGCACTGATGTAGCGTGCAGCGCCACGAAAGCCGAGCATCGGATTCTCTTCGTCCGGCTCGTATCGGCTGCCACCGATCAAGGTGCGGTATTCATTGCTCTTGAAGTCGGACATGCGCACGATCACCGGCTTGGGCCAGAAGGCGGCCGCGATCGTCGCCACCCCTTCGGCGACGCGGTCGACATAAAACGCACGCGGCGAAGCATGGCCACGCGCCACCGATTCCACCGCCTTCTTCAGGTCGGCATCGACATTCGGATAGTCCAGGATGGCTTTGGGGTGGACGCCGATGTTGTTGTTGATGATGAACTCCAGCCGCGCCAGGCCGACACCGGAATTGGGCAACTGGCAGAAATCGAAGGCCAGTTGTGGATTGCCGACGTTCATCATGATCTTCAATGGAATCTCTGGCATCGCGCCACGCTCGACCTGCTGGATTTCGGTCTCGAGCAAGCCGTCATAGACGAAGCCGGTATCACCCTCGGCGCAACTCACCGTCACCAGCACGCCTTCCTTGAGCACGTCGGTGGCATCGCCACAGCCGACGACCGCCGGGATGCCGAGTTCACGCGCAATGGTGGCGGCGTGGCAGGTACGGCCGCCGCGGTTGGTCACGATCGCGGAAGCCCGTTTCATCACCGGCTCCCAGTTCGGATCGGTCATGTCGGTCACCAGCACGTCGCCCGGCTGTACCTTGTCCATCTCCGACAGGTTGTGCACCAAGCGCACCGGACCGGTGCCAATCTTCTGTCCGATGGCCCGTCCCTCGACCAGCACCGGGCCCTTGCCCTTGAGTTTGTAGCGGTACTCGGCTTTGCCGGCACTCTGGCTCTTGACCGTCTCGGGGCGCGCCTGCAGGATGTAGAGCTTGCCGTCCTGCCCGTCCTTGCCCCACTCGATGTCCATCGCGCGGCCGTAATGCTCCTCGATCACCAGCGCATAACGTGCCAGTTCCTCCACTTCGGCATCGGTCAGCGAATACCGGTTGCGCATCTCGATCGGCACGTCGGTGGTCTTGACCAGCGTGCCCTGCTCCTTCTTCTCGGCCTCGCTGGTAAACAGCATCTGCAGCAGCTTGGAGCCCAGACTACGCCGCACGATGGCCTTCTTGCCTGCGCGGAGAATTGGCTTGTGAACATAGAACTCGTCCGGGTTGACGGCGCCCTGCACCACGGTCTCGCCCAGACCGTAGCTGGAGGTGATGAACACCAGGTCCTGGAATCCAGATTCCGTGTCGATGGTAAACATGACACCGGCAGCGCCCAGGTCGGATCGCACCATGCGCTGGATGCCGGCGCTCAGCGCGACATGTTCGTGGGCGAAGCCCTTGTGCACTCGATAGCTGATCGCACGGTCGTTGTACAAAGAGGCGAACACCACCTTGATCTTGTGCAGCACAGCCTCGATGCCCACGACATTGAGAAAGGTCTCCTGCTGTCCGGCAAACGAAGCGTCGGGCAGGTCTTCGGCCGTAGCCGACGAACGCACTGCGAACGACAGGTGCGGAGCCGCTTCGCTCAGGGTCGCGAACGCGTCGCGGATGGCCTGCTCGAGATCCGCCGGGAATGGCTGGGCTTCGACCAGCGCGCGGATCTTCGCACCGGTGCTCGCCAAAGTGCGAACGTCGTCGACGTCCAGCGCGTCCAGCAAATCCTTGATGCGTGTCTGCAGGCCGGCATAGGCCAGAAAAGCTCGAAAGGCGTGCGCCGTCGTGGCAAAGCCGGTGGGCACATTCACGCCAGCGGGAAGGTGGGCAATCATCTCGCCGAGGCTGGCATTCTTGCCGCCAACCGACTCGACGTCACCCATCCTCAGGTTCTCAAACGGTACGACCAGGGCGGTCGGTCCAAATAGTGCAGACATGGAAAAACTCCGGAGGTTGTGAAAATCGGTTCCGGCGCAATGGCGGCGTTGATGCCGGATGCAGCCTGGTCCACGGCAATGTCCCGGCACAGGAAATGTCGTTGTGGACGGGGACGGGCCATGGGTGTCGTGTCTGTCGCGAGGGGATTGTGCAAACATTGTAGAGTGAGGCTTCGGCCCGATAACGCCTCGCCCCTTCGTCTCCATCCAGCGCCAGGACGCCCGATTCATGCCCAATCGCACCGTTTTCTTCATATCTGACGGCACCGGCATCACCGCCGAGACCTTTGGCAACGCCATCCTGGCCCAGTTCGAACTCAAGGCGCGACATATCCGCCTGCCTTTCACGGACACGGCCGACAAGGCGCATCAGGTCGTGCGCCAGATCAACCACGCCGCGCAGCAGGACGGCGCCAAGCCGATCGTCTTCACGACTCTGGTCAACATGGAGATCCTTCAGATCCTGCAGGAAGGCTGCCTGGGAATGTTGCTGGACATGTTCGGCACCTTCGTGCATCCGCTGGAAACCGAACTGCAGCTCAAATCCAGCCATCGGGTGGGCCGCTTCAGCGACGCGAGCAAGAGCAAGGAGTATCAGGACCGGATCGAGGCAATCAACTTTTCACTGGCGCATGACGACGGCCAGTCCAACCGCGATCTCGAGCATTCAGATGTGATTCTGGTAGGTGTCAGTCGCAGCGGCAAGACGCCTACCTCGCTGTACCTGGCCATGCAGTATGGCCTGAAGGCGTCCAACTATCCGCTGATACCGGAGGACTTCGAGCGCCAGCAGTTACCGCCGGCCCTGTTGCCACACCGGGCCAAGCTGTTCGGCTTGACGATTGCACCCGAACGGCTCAGCGAGATTCGCCATGAGAGGCGGCCCAACTCGAAGTACGCGTCGATTGAAAACTGCCGCATGGAAGTGGCTGAAGGCGAAGCCATGATGCGCCGAAGCGGCATCCGCTGGCTGTCCACCACCACCAAGTCGATCGAGGAGATCGCCACCACCATCTTGCAGGACATCCGGCCTGAACGCCTGAGTTATTGAGGCGCTTGCACATGCCCTACGCAACCCCCGCGGGCATGCCCGCCTGGTGATCGGCCACCGCGGCGGCAGTTTGATCTCAAATACCCAAAGCCGCGATGCCGGCCCTGGCGACCTGCGCATCCTCGGTCGACTTGACGCCGCTGACGCCGATCGCGCCGATGCACTGGCCGTCGACGATGATGGGTACGCCACCTTCCATCAGACCGTGCAACATCGGCGCGCTGAGGAACGAAGTGCGTCCCCCGTTGATCATGTCTTCATAAACCTTGCTCTCGCGCCGGCCCAGTGCGGCCGTGTGGGCCTTGCTGGTGGATATGTAACTGGAGGTCGTGGCCGCGCCATCCAGGCGCTGCAGTTGCAGCAGGTGGCCGCCGTCGTCCACAATCGCAATGCAGACGGCCCACTGGTTGCGCACCGCCTCATCCACAGCAGCAGCGGCCATGCGCTGGACATCGGCGAATTCAAGAGTGGCTTTGGTTTTCATCGTGACGTCTGTTCGGGTAAGCGGGGTCAACATGCCCCGGACCCCACAGCATAACGCCAGAAACCGACGCGGCCGATAACGACATGGCGCCTGCCGATAACCGCTTGCGGATTGGGCAAATGGCGCATTCAGCGGCACCAGACTTGAACTATCCTAGAATGCACGCATCTACCTTCGAGTGGAAACAACAGGAGCCCATCACATGAACGATCGCGTACAAACCTTCGACCAAAGCGCTGGTTATGGCCAGGGCATCTCGGCACAACAACGCAACAAAGTTCTGCGCAACACCTATTGGCTGTTGGCATTGAGCATGTTGCCAACGGTTCTGGGCGCCTGGATCGGCGTTACAACCGGCATCACCGCGTCGCTCGGCGGCGGCATGGGACTGGTGGTTTTCCTGGGTGGTGCTTTCGGCTTCATGTACGCGATCGAGAAGACCAAGAATTCGGCCGCTGGCGTTCCGGTACTGCTGGCATTCACCTTCTTCATGGGTCTGATGTTGTCGCGCATCATCGCAATGGTGCTGGGTTTCAAGAACGGCGCAGACCTGATCATGATGGCTTTTGGCGGCACCGCCGGTGTATTTTTCGTGATGGCCAGTCTGTCAACCGTCATCAAGCGCGACCTCAGCAGCATGGGCAAATGGCTCACGGTCGGTGCGGTGGTACTGATGATCGCCGCTATCATCAACGTCTTCGTCGCCTCGTCTGCCGGCATGATGGCGATCTCGGTGCTGGCCATCGGCATCTTCAGCGCCTTCATTCTGTATGACCTCAAGCGCATCATTGACGGCGGCGAAACCAATTACATCAGTGCCACACTGGGCCTGTACCTGAGCATTTACAACGTGTTCCAGAGCCTGCTGATGTTGCTGGGCATCGGCGGCGGAAGCAACGACTGACACTTGCCTTGTGTACCTGATAGGCCCCTTCAAGGGGCCTTTTTTCTGGCCAAATCATGAACGGTGACCTTCAGGAGCCACTCGGAACTGCCGATAATCCGGACATGCCCGTCTTTTGATCACATGTACCTGCGCCTTTTACCCATCCTTGCCATCACCCTGCTCACTGCCGGATGTAATATCGCGGACCTGATGGCGGATCCCCGCGTCAATCAACGCGAGGCCGATGGACGCGCGATCGGCGCTGCCTGCAGGCATGCGATGCGTGGCATCGAGGACTGCTACAAGCTCAATGAACGGGCGCCCAAGACGGCCGTCTACGAGGGCTGGAAAGAAATGGATCGCTACATGCGCGAAAACAAGATCGAGGGCATCGCCTCCAAGATCCCGAACACCGCCAGTTCCAGCGAAGTGATGTTGAGCGACAGCGCAGCGGCAGGCAAAAAAACCGGCAACTGAGTCACCGAGGCCGGCAGCGCCGGTCGCCGTCAGGTAGCAAAAGCCTCATCAGCGCCTGTGCATTCCCGTTCAAATACCGCAATGCTCTCCACATGGGCCGTATGGGCAAACATGTTGACCACGCCCGCCCCGACGCAGCGATAGCCAGCCTGCTGCACCAGCACAGACGCATCGCGGGCCAGTGTTGCCGGATTACAGCTGACATACACGATCCGCTGCGGCATGGTCCAGTCGCCAGGCGACGGCAAGGTGGCCACGTCGATCCCCGGTGGCAATTCGCCGCCGCCCGCATGCTGCAGCGCGTTATGCGCCAGCGCCAGTGCCTGCACCAGCGCATACGCACCTTCGCGTGGTGGGTCCATCAGCCATTTTTGCGCCGCACCGTCAGCCATCAACATCTGCCCAGTCATCTCGAACAGGTTGCGCGTCACGAACTTCACCGGCGCCAAGGCCTGCCCTTGCGCCCGCGCTGCGGCGTTGATGCGCGCATTGTCCTGGGCGCGCTGTACCAGCGCCTGGCTGCCCTCAACGCCCAGCACCTGCGCCGCCATTGTTGCCAGCGGCAGCGTAAAGTTGCCCAGCCCGCAGAACCAGTCGATCACCTGCTCATGGCGCTGAACCTGCAGCAGCCGCAACGCACGCCCTACCAGAACCTGATTGATATGCGGATTGACCTGGGTGAAATCGGTCGGCCGGAACGGCATGCGGATGCCGAACTCCGGCAATTGATACGCCAACTCCGGACCGTCCGCGTCCAGCGGCGCAACCGTATCCAATCCGCCCGGCTGCAGCCACCACTGGATCAAATGTGTCTGCCCATCCACTGTCCGGCTGTTTGCTGACGCAAACTCGCGCAGCATCGCACGGTCGGACTGCGACAACTCCACCATGTGGCGCAGCACCAGGGCCACGACCTGGATTGGTCCGTCATCACCCACTGCCAGTTCAATCTGGGCACATTCCTCACGCGCCTGCATACCTTCGATCAACCCGCGCAAGGGCATCAGCAGGTCGCTGACAAATGCCGGCAACACCCGGCACTGCTGCATGTCGGCAACATAGCCGCTCTTGCGCTCATGAAATCCGATCAGTACCTTGCCCTTCTTGCGCACAAAACGCACCGAGAGACGGCCCCGATAACGGTAGCCCCAGGTCGGCCCATGGATGGGGCGCAAGACGACTTCCGGCCGTACCTTGCCCAGATGCCAGAGGTTGTCTTCCAGCACACGCTGCTTGACCGCCACCTGTCCATCAGCGTGCATATGCTGCATCTTGCATCCACCACAGGCGCCGTTATGCAAGCCGAAGTGCGGACAACCGGGCGTGACGCGTTGGGACGACTGCTGATGGATGGCCGTGACCACTGCCTTGTCGAAACTCGACTTCTTGCGAAAGGTGTTGACGCTGACGGTCTCGAACGGCAAGGCGCCTTCGACGAACACGACCTTGCCGTCCGGCCGGTGCGCAATACCTTGCGCCTCGATGTCCAGCGATTCAATGGTCAACAGGTCATCGGCGTAGCCGAGCGCTGCGCCTGCAATTTCAGTCATCCAGATCCTGTCTCAAGCCCAGGCCTGAAGATATTCCTGCCAGTGTGATTCGGTCTCGGCCAGGCCGCCAAGGGTGTCGCGAACCAGGTTGATTTCCTGCACGTACTCCTTGTCGAGTAGACCGCCGCGCATCTTCTGGAACCGGCAATACACCAGATAGGTGTTCATCACATCGGTCTCGCAGTAGCGCCGGATGTCGTCAAGCTTGCCGTCAAGATAAGCCGGATAGACGGCTGAACCGTCCATCCCCATCTTGCCGGGGAAACCGCATAACTTGGCCATTGCGTCCAGCGGTGCGTTGTTCTTGGGCTGGTACAGCGCCAACAGGTCCATCAGATCGAGATGGCGCATGTGATAGCGGCTGATGTAGTTGTTCCACTTGAACTCGCGGTCGTCTTCGCCCATGTCCCAGTACTTGTCGGCGACCACGCCATGCTTGAGGCCACGGTAGTGCAGGACCGGCAGGTCGAAACCGCCGCCGTTCCAGCTCACCAGTTGCGGCGTGTGTTTTTCCAGCGTGTTGAAAAAAGTCTGGATGACCTTGCCCTCGGACTGGCCATCCCTGTCGACAAAGGAATGGATGCGCAAACCATCGGCATTGCGAAATACCGCACTGATCACGAGAATTCGTTGCAGATGCAAGGGCATGAAGTCGCTCTGGCCCTTCTCCTTGCGCTCTGCCACCCAGGCCGCATACACCTGGGCGTCGCTCAACTCGACCGGCGCGCCACGCAACGCGCGCAAGCCGTCAATGTCAGGGATCGACTCGATGTCGAAGACCAGTACCGGCCAGGCCATGCGGCGCACTGACTCAGCGCGATGGAAGGTACTTCACCGGATCAACCGGTTTGCCCTGCCGACGTACTTCGAAATGCAGTTTGGTCCGATCGGCGTCGCTGCTGCCCATCTCGGCGATTTTCTGACCTTTGCGCACGGTCTGGTCCTCCTTGACCAGCAAAGTCTGGTTGTGCGCGTAGGCCGTGAGGTAGGTATTGTTGTGCTTGAGAATGATCAGGTTGCCATATCCACGCAGGCCCGAACCCACATACACCACACGACCATCGGCCGCAGCAAGCACCGGATCACCCAGCGCGCCACCGATGTCCAGGCCCTTGTTTTTCACCTCGTCGAACCCCGCCAGCACGGATCCGGAAGCCGGCCAGATCATGGCCACCTCGTCTTCGGAGGGCGATGCTGCAGCAGGCTGGACCGGCGGCACTGGTGTCGAGGTGATGGCCGTCGGGGCCACTGCCGTTGCAGTGACGGTCGATCCCTGCACCGGCGTCGCGGTCGCCCCTCCTGCGCTGGCAGGCACCACTGGTGCGCCTGGCGCTGACGCGCCACTTGCCGGCCTGGCCGCTGCGATGACGGTCGCAGGGGGAATGACCATTTGCCCAGGTGCGGGCGGCACGACACGCAGCACCTGGCCGACTTCGATCAGATTGGGGTTGACCAGACCATTCCAGCGTGCGATATCGCGCCAGCTCTGCCCTGTGTCCAGGCCGATGCGGGTCACGGTGTCGCCAGGTTTGACGGTGTAGTAGCCGGCCTTGCCGGCATTCTCGAAGCCGGGCGGCTGCAGCGCCGCTGGCGCAACGGCAGCGCCCGGCGGTACACCCGCAACCGGTCCGCGTTCTTCAATCGGGGCCCGGTTGACGACCCTGGAGCCACATGCAGCCAGGACCACAGTCAACCCCACAACCAGCACAAGCCTGCCGCCCCGGTCAATTAATCCCATCATTCGACTTCCCTTCACGCAACGCCTGATTTTAAAGGTACAAAGTGAACGGCTTCGAATATGGTTTGTTGCAGTCCGCGTGGCGTCTTGTCGATCACGATCAGCGCCTGGCCTGCATGCCCGGCCAGCTGACCGGCAACCGGCGCCACCAGTCGTCCACCGACCGCCAGTTGATCCGTCCACGCGAGTGGCACCGCTTCACCGCCCGCTGCCGCAATGATGCCGGCATACGGGGCGCCCTTGGGGTATCCGAGCATGCCGTCGCCGAACAGCAGATGCACGTTGGGCAGTCGCATGGTACGCAGATTCTCCCTGGCCCTGTCATGCAGACCGCGCAAGCGCTCCAGACTGTAGACCTCGGTGGCGATCAGGCTCAACACGGCGGCCTGATAGCCACAACCGGTTCCAATTTCGAGCACCCGGCCCAGCTTGCCCGACGCACCCATACGCAGCAATTCAATCATGCGCGCGACCACACCAGGCTTGGAAATCGTCTGCCCCAGGCCGATCGGAAGACTGGTTTCCTTGTACGCCTGACCCTGCAATGCACTGTCGACGAACCGTTGCCGCTCGACCTCGCCCATCGCGGCCAGCACGGCGGCGTCGCTGATGCCCGAGCGCGCCAGACGGTTCACCATGTCGCGCCGCACAGCGCCAAAGTCCTGTACCGACACGCCCGCCGCGGCCATCAATGGACGGGCCAGCGCAGATTTCACCGGCATGGTCAAGGCGGCGATGCCGGCCGACTGCGGCAAATCGGACTTGCGTGGCATCGGGCGAGGCGGCATCTCCAGATCAGATGCCATACGCGGTAGCCGCGCCGGAAAAGACGGGCGCTCTTTCATGGCGAAATTGGCGCTGTCGCCCGCCCGATGCTGGCAGCGGTCTGCGACCAGTAGCGCAACGACTCGTGGTCGGTCAGGTCGGTCTTCAGCGGTGTCATGGCCACATGGCCCTGCACCGTCGCGTGGAAATCGGTACCGTCTGCATCGTCCTTGACCGCACCGGCGCTACCGATCCAGTACATCTTTTCGCCGCGCGGGCTTTCCTGCACGATAACCGGCTCTGCCGCATGACGGCGCCCGAGACGGCAGACCTTCATGGGCTTGATCTGCTCCAGTGGCAGATTGGGAATGTTCACATTGAGCAGCCATGGCTTGCTGCCCACCAATTGTTGCTGCAGCATCTGCGCCACCAGCTCACGCGCCTTCGCCGCGGCCGCATCCAGGTGACCCCAGCCTTTTTCGACTTGCGAGAAGGCGATCGCCGGCACACCAAAAAGGAAACCTTCCATCGCAGCACCCACCGTGCCCGAGTAAATGGTGTCGTCGCCCATGTTGGCACCGTTGTTGATGCCAGAGACCACCAGATCCGGGCGGTACCCCAGCAGGCCGGTCAACGCGATATGTACACAGTCAGCGGGCGTGCCATTGACATAACGAAAGCCATTGGCGGCCTGGGTCACAGTCAGCGGGCCGTTCAGGGTCAGCGCATTCGACTTGGCGCTATTGTTGAGCTCAGGCGCCACGACCGCCACCTCGGCAAGATCCTTCAGCGCCTCGTACAGCGCCACGATCCCCGGAGCCTGATAACCGTCGTCATTGGATATGAGAATTTTCATGGTTTGCAGCAGTGGTCGCTGATTCTAGGTGGCGCGCCACCGCCGCGGGAATGCCTGGGAAATTTTCATGGTGGCGCCGGTCGTATCATCGACCGAAACACCTGGAGATGACCGATGCAAGCATGGCTTTGTGAAAACCCGACCGGAGTCGACGCTCTGAAGTGGCAGGAACTGCCAAACCCCACGCCAGGCCCCGGCGAGGTGCTGATCGAGATCAAGGCTGCCAGCCTGAATTTCCCCGATCTGCTGATCGTGCAGAACAAGTACCAGATGAAACCGGAGTTGCCGTTCGTGCCGGGCTCCGAATATGCCGGCGTCATCCGAGTGATCGGCGAAGGGGTCACGCATCTGAAAGTGGGGCAATCCATTGCCTGCCTCTCGGGCACCGGCGGCTTTGGCACCCATACCATTGCCAAGGCGGCACTTTGCCTGCCGCTGCCCCCCGACATCTCCTTCGTTGACGCAGCCGCTTTCATCATGATCTACGCAACGTCCTATCACGCTCTGATCGATCGCGCGGCGCTGCAGGCCGGCGAGACGGTTCTGGTGCTGGGCGCCGCCGGCGGCGTGGGCACTGCCGCGATCCAGATTGCCAAGGCCGCTGGCGCAAACGTCATCGCGGCCGCCTCGACCGACGAAAAATGCGCCTTGTGCAGCCAGCTCGGTGCCGACGCCACCATCAATTACCAGCGCGACAATTTACGCGAAGCCATCAAGACGCTGACGCAAGGCAAGGGCCCCGATGTCATCTACGATCCGGTCGGAGGTGACTTCGCCGAACCGGCATTTCGCTCCATCGCATGGCGCGGCCGGTACCTGGTGGTGGGTTTTGCCTCCGGGCCCATCCCGTCGTTGCCCCTGAACCTGGCGCTGCTGAAGGGCGCCTCCATCGTCGGGGTGTTCTGGGGCGATTTTGCGCGGCGCGAAGCCAAGGCCAATGCCGCCATGATGGAAAAACTGCTGGGCTGGTATGCCGGCGGAAAAATCAAACCGGTGATCGATCGCACCATGCCAATGGCGGATATCAAGGCCGCCTACGCACACATGGGCTCAAGAGGCGTGATGGGAAAGCTCGTAATGGTCAACTGAACAGTGGCGACATCGTCTTGTCGCCGCCAAGGTTCACTTCTTGCGATCCTCGGGAAGGCCCATCAATTGCGTTTCGGCCAACGCGTTAAGGTCAAGCGGTACGGTCTCGAGAAAATCCCGATCCCCGCTGGGCTTTTTCTCGTCGTCGGCGAGTTCGGGCCGGCGATTCTCATCGACCAGATCCGACCACAGTGCCCAGACTGAATCGGTGTTTTTTTCTTCCACGTCGGGCACGGGCAACTGATCGCCCTGGAAGTACAAATCACCTGGCCGGGTCAGGCCCGAGTTCACCTTGTTCACTGATTTGGGTTTATCCGCCATGACTGGGATCCTGCTTGGGTTCAACTCTTCGCGCACCACGATACGCCGAACAACACGGCGCCACGATGCACGGCAATTCTCGAACAGTGTCACACAAAATGTAGCGTCAGGCAAAACGCCCGCGGGCTGGCGCTGACAGGCCACGCCAGCCGACAATTGGACTGTTACAGTCTGTTTCCTCGATGCCCAGGAATCATCCCCATGTCAAACACCAGACGCACGATGCGCGAGCCGGCCCGAGACATAACCATCATTCACGACACCGATGTACTGGTCGTCGGATCTGGCCCCGGCGGACTGGCTGCGGCGCTGGCCGCCGCACGCGCGGATGTAGCCGTCACGCTGATCGAACGTTTTGGCTGTTTTGGTGGCAATCTGACGGTGGTCGGCGTCGAAGGTTTCGCGTGGTACCGCCATTCCCAGACTATCGAGGCGAACGGCATCGGACGTGAATTCGAAGAACGGGCCAAGGCCATGGGCGCTGCCGTGCCGGAGTCGCAGTCCTTGTCGTATGAAATCGACTCCGAAGGATTCAAACTGGTTGCCGATGTGCTGGTGCAGGAGGCTGGCATTCATCCCATGCTGCACCGGGTATTCGTCGCACCCATCATGGACGGCGACGTGATTACCGGCATCATCGTCGAGTCGAAGGCCGGCCGAGAAGCGATCCTTGCCAAACGCATCATCGACGCCACCGGCGACGCCGATGTGGCGCATCGCGCCGGTGCGCCGACACACAGCACACCGGTCGAACAGATGCAGGCCGCATCGGTCATGTTCCATCTGGCCGGCGTCGACAAGAAGGCCTTCCTGGCCGGTGTGCAGCAGGACCCGCAGACCTACAAGGATTGGGGAACCGGCGAATGGGTGATCGAGACCTCCGGCAAGGAGGACACCATGTTCTCGCCCTTTCTCAAGAAGCCGTTTGCCCAGGCGATCCGTGACGGCGTGATCCCGGCGCACTTGAACACCATTGCAGGCACTTGGGGCGCGGTGCACGACACCGGCGAGCTGACCTATATGAACCTGGTCCATCTGGCAGGCTGCGACGGCACGGATCCGGACAGCATGACCCGCTTCGAAATCGAGGGACGAAAGCAAGCCATGCTGGCGACCGAAGCCTTGCGTCGCTACACCCCCGGTTGTGCCGGCGTACGACTGCGCAACTTCGGCATGACGATCGGGATCCGCGACACGCGCAAGATCGACGCGACGTACAACCTGACCGAGCACGACGTTCGCGAACAGGCACGCTTTGACGACTCAGTTGGCATTTATCCGGAATTCATCGACGGCTATGGTGTGCTGATCCTGCCCACCACCGGGCGCTACATGCACATCCCCTACCGATCGATGTTGCCCAGACGGGTCAAGAATCTGCTCGTCACAGGCCGCGCCATTGGCGGAGACCGCATAGCCCACGCAGCGACGCGCAACATGGCATGCTGCGCAGTCGCCGGCCAAGGCGCCGGCATCGCCGCGGCCCTGTCGATCCGAAGCGGCAAGGCGCTGGACGCGATCGATATCGGCGCGCTGCAAGCCGAGTTGCAGCGCCAGGGAGTTCGCTACCAGTAACCCGCGCCGGCGGGAATCAGACCTGCAATGCGGCCAGCACCACGCGTACGGCATCGGGAACCGGAACCGACTTCCCGGCGCTGCGCTCGACATACACATGCGTGAAGCTGCCTGCGGCCGCCAACTGCGCGTCGTCATTGCGAAACAGGCCAATCTCGTAGCGCACGCTGGAATTGCCGACATGCGCAACCCGGATTCCGGCGTCCACGCGATCAGGAAACGAGACCGGCAGAAAGTAGCTGCAGGCAGTCTCGACCACATAGCCCACCACCTCGCCGTGGTGAATATCGAGCACCCCCCGCTCGATCAGAAACTGGTTGACTGCGGTGTCAAAGTAGCTGTAGTAATGGACGTTGTTGACGTGTCCATAAACGTCGTTGTCCATCCAGCGGGTCGGGATGCTCTGGAAATGCCGGTAGTCGGCGCGGGTCTGATGGCGTTGGGACATGGCAAAGTGGCTCCAGGTTCGCGCCGCGACCCTTTCAGATACCCGAGCAGGGTATCAGCATGGACGGGACGCGCACCCTGCCGATTATTCATGAAGCCCAGAGAGCCACGCCGTCGACGGCGCCCTATTCGAGCTTGAGTTTGGCCGAGTCAACAACCTTGCGATACACCGCCAGTTCATCTTTCATCTGCTGCGCGAACTGCTCTGGTGTGTTGCCCAACACCACGGAACCGGTATCCTCGATGCGCTTGCGCACGGCAGGGTCCTCCAGCGCCTTGCGCGCCGCGGCGTTGACCTTGTCCACGACGTCTCTCGGCAGTCCCTTGGGACCAATGATGCCGTAGTAAGCCATGCGATTGACCGGCTCCAACCCGAGTTCCTTGAAGGTCGGGACATCAGGCAAGGCGGCCAGGCGCTGCGGCGCCGCCACGGCCATCGCCACCAGGCGCCCGCCCTTGATATGTGGCAGTGCCGACGGCACATTGTCAAACACGATCTCAACCTGGCCACCGACCGTGTCGCGCAATGCCGGACCGGCACCGGTATAGGGAATATGCGTGACGAAAACACCTTCAAGAGTCTTCCACAGCTCGGTTTGAAGATGGCCGATGCCACCTGTACCCGAGGACGCATAGGAATATCGACCCGGCGACTTTTTCAGCAACGCAACAAATTCCTTGTAGTTCTTCGCCGGAAAGCTGGGGTGCACAGCTATCACATTGGGCGTTGCCGCGATGTTGATGATCGCGGTGAAATCCGTTTCTGCGTTGTAGGGAATCTTCGGGTTGATGGCGGGATTGGCCGCAGTGGTCGACACCGTCGCCATGCCCAACGAATACCCGTCGGGCGTGGCTTTTGCGGTCTCGTTGGCACCGATGATGCCGCCGCCACCCGCCTTGTTTTCGACGATCACGTTTTGTCCGAGCGCCCGTCCCAAAGGCTCCGAAATCACGCGCGCCACGATATCGGTGGTGCCGCCCGGCGCAAAGGGAACCTGCAGCTTGACGACCTTGGCAGGGTAAGGCTGCGCAAGCGCCGCGCCGGCCAGCGCGACCAGACCTGTCGCAGTCAGTTTACGAATAGACATGGGGAGTATCTCCAAAGGATGGGAACCGCATCAGCGCGGCAATGATGCAAGACGAGTGGATGTTACCTGTCCTTGTAAAGCGGCCTGCTGGCAGAGGGGAAATAGGTCCAGAGCAAGCGTTTGTCGCACCTGTCGCAGATCACGATGATGGGGCGTCGCCGGCCCCAATCACCCGCATGTCGCCGCCAGTCGGTTCGAAAAAATACTCGGCGTGGACCTTACGCGATCAACCATGGCCGTCGGGCCGGTAATCGATCACCTTGGCCAGCTTCTGGAGCAATGCCGCGCTGTGCACCGGTTTGACAATGAAGTCGCACGCTCCGGCGCGCAGGCTGTCGCGCACCGCGTTGCCACCACTTACACCTGTGACCATGATGATCGGTACGTCGGCAAATTGCGGTATCGCCTTGATACGCTGGGTCGCCTGCAGACCGTCCATTTGCGGCATGTTCATATCCATCAGAATGACATCGGGCCGGCGCCGGCGCACCGCGTTGATCGCATGCACGCCGCTCTCAGCCTGATCCACAAGGTAATCGTTGGTCTCGAGTATCCGGCCGAGTGTGCCACGCAGCGCATCGTTGTCATCGACGATCAGAACAACCGGTTTGGCGATACGGGCCATCTCGGTCAAAACACGCACCGAATGCGCCAGCGGCTGGGCCTCGGCACTGAAGGCGCTGGCCCAGTGCGACAACGGCGTCATCGCCTGGCGCACCTGATGCAGCGGCGGCTTCACCACGGAGTCCTTGATACGTGCGAATTCCATGATCAGGGAGCCGGATCCCGTCTCCTGCAGGAGTTCCGGCCATTCGCCGCCCTGCATGCGCTGTGACAAGTCATCGAGCGCTGCGCCAATTGTTGCGCCGGCCCCCGCCACCAACGCATCGGCGCGGACGATCTCCCTGCTTGCCTGCTGGATGCGCCCCTCGACCAGCCTGTTGAGCTCAGCGAGTTGCTCGACCTGCTGCGCAAACTCCTGCGGCTGTGGCCCTGCCCTCGCCAGCCTGGCGAGTTCACGCAAGGCGATATGGATGGACATGTGCAGGCGCAAGCCGTCCTGTGCCATCGGCCAGAACAATACGTAGTCGTCAAAAAGGCCCTCGCGGCTGGCGTCGAAAGCCTGGCGCAAATCCGCCTTGGTGCACAAGGCGATGATGCGGTGCGCACGGGCACCTTGCCGCTTGTGACGCAATTTCTGGCAAACCGCCAGAGTGTCTTCAAGGCGCTCGAAGGCCAACACCAATACATCCGGTACCGCTTCGTCAAAGCTGGCAACTGGATCGACTTCTGCCAGCGCGGTGTGCACATTGTCGAAGGCATCACCGAGCAGGCGCTTGATCAGCACGGCGTCGCTGACGCTGTCGGTCACCACCAGGATGGCGGCATGGCGGAAACTGCGGTCGCTCACAGTCGACCTTGCTGGGCGCACGGATGCCGCCAAGCCTACAGACATAATGATGCCCGCCTGTCCAGCCACTGCGCTGCATCGGGTCCGTCCATGGGGCGGCCAAAGTGATAACCCTGGGCAAGATTGCAGCCAAGATCGCGCAATACTGCGGCCGTTGCCGCATCTTCGATGCCTTCCGCCACACTGGTAAGGCCCAGGCTGCGCGCCAACTGGATCGTCGACGCCACAATCTTGCGCGACTCCTGTGAATGCGCCATCGAGAATATGAAGCTCTTGTCGATCTTGAGTTCCGAGAAAGGCATCCTGGCGAGTTGCACCATGGACGAATAACCCGTCCCGAAGTCATCGATGCCCAGCGCAAATCCCTTGATGCGCAGACGGGTCAGGATATCCAGCGCGTCAGCCGGGTTGGCCATGGCACTGGTCTCGGTCAGTTCCAGGATTACGGATCCGGGAGGCACGCCATACCAGGCGCAGCGGCTGTGCAGACGGTCTGCCAGATGAATATCGACCAGATTGCGCGCCGAAAGATTGATCGACAGTGTCAACCGCGTCGAGGACTGCTGACTCACCCCCACGAACCATTTAAGCGCATCCTCGAATACATAGTCTGTCAGCGACTGAATGTGCTCAGAGCGCTCGAGGAACGGTATGAAATGATCGGGCGGTATGAGCGCGCCACTCGGATGGCGCCAGCGAACCAGCGCCTCGAAGCCGACTGGACAATTGCCTGCAAGTTCCAGCTTGGGCTGGTACTGCAGGAAAAACTGGCGATGCGCAAAGGCGTCGGTCACATCACGCTCGCCAATCGATGGCAAAGGAGCTGCTTTGGCCATGCCTGCTGCCTTTGGCGCTGGCCGCCTCACGTCAGCGAGCAATTGGCGCAACTCGGCAGCCTTGAACGGCTTTGGCAGGATGCCCGTGATGTGCAGGCCACGCTCGTCAGCCGAGCGCCGAGCACTCTCCAGTACCTTGGCCCCCATGCCGCTGGTAATGACAATACGCGCCTTACAGCCCTGCTCGGCGAGATTGCGCAGCACCTCCACGCCGTCCATACCCGGCATGACCAGATCGATCGCAAGGTAGCCTGGCTCCCAATCGTTGACACAGGCGAAGAACTCGGTGTGCTGCGCGCAAATGCGCACATCAAATCCTTCGCGCCCCCCAATCAAGGCAATGGTCCTGGCGACTCCATCGTCGTCGTCGAGGATCAGCAATTTTTTCGATTCATGCATTTTGATCATCTTTGGATTTGAGTCGTTGACGCCCGACGCCACGGGTATCAGACAGGTGCATCGAGTGCATCCTTTACCCGTTTGGCCAGTTCATTGCGCCGGTAGGGTTTGGCCAGGAAGCGCACACCCGGCTCCAGTCTTCCATGGTGCACGATGGCGTTGGAGGTGTACCCCGAGGTGAACAGCACCTTCAACTGCGGCTGCAATACCAGCGCGGCATCGGCCAGTTGCCGTCCGTTCATGCCACCGGGCATCACCACGTCGGTGAACAACAGGTCGATATCGGCGCGCGCGCGGATCACTTCGAGGGCACTGGCACCGTCGCGGGCCACCAACACCTGATACCCCAGGTTCTCCAACTGACCGCTGGCAAACTGGCGCACCAGTGCGTCGTCCTCAACCATCAAGATGGTTGCATGGCTCGGCAACTGCGGCGCTACCACCTCGGCGGCCTGCACATCCGCCACCGCACTTTGCGCGCGCGGCAGGTACAAGCGAACAGTGGTCCCGTGCCCGGGTTCGGAATAGATCGTCACATGGCCGTCGGACTGCTTGACCAGGCCATAGACCATTGCCAGCCCGAGGCCAGTGCCCTTGCCTTGTTCCTTGGTCGTGAAAAACGGCTCGAAAACCCGGGCCAGATCGGCGGGTGCGATGCCGCAACCGGTATCACTGACTCCCACCTGCACATATGCACCTGGCTTTACGTCTCCCTGCTGCGCAGCACAGTCGGCGTCGAGCAGGACGTTGGCGGTATCCACCGTGAGCTTCCCCCCCTGCGACATCGCGTCGCGGGCATTGATGCACAGATTCAACAGGGCGCTTTCCAACTGGGCCGGGTCTACCAGCGCCAGACAAGGACTGTTTTCATGAACGAAGGCGATCTCGATATGCTCGCCCAGCGCGCGACGCAGGAGTGGGTCCAGCCCTCCTATCAGCAGGTTCACGTCGACCACTTCCGGCGCCAGTGGCTGACGCCGGGCAAACGCCAGCATGCGCTGCGTCAGGTCGGCTCCACGCTGGGCTGCTTCGACCACCATCACCGCCAGCGGGTTGAGCCGCTCGTCATGTGCAAGTTCCTCGGACAACAACTCGGCGTTGCCCAGCATAACGGTCAGGAGGTTGTTGAAGTCATGCGCCACACCACCGGTCAGTTGCCCGATCGCCTCCATGCGCTGCGCTTGCTGCAGTTGTTCCTGCAGTTGGCGCTCCCGGGTGATGTCGCGGAAATAGACCGCAAGGCCATCCTGCGACGGGCAGGCATTGACGTCGATCCACTTGCCGAGCGGTGCAGCATATTCGGCGAAATGCACCGGCACTTCGCCGTCAAAGGCAGTGAGCAACTGGCGGTGGAATGGGCTATCCGCCATCTCCGGCAGCGCCTCAAGTACGCTGCGCCCGGTCAAGCTGGCGCGTTCGCGTTGCAGCAACTGCTCGGCCTTCGAATTGACCATCTGCACCTTGCCCTGGCGATCTATCAGCATGAATGCATCGGCAATCGACTCCAGCGTCGTCTCCAGTCGCCGCCCGAGCCGCTGCAATTCGACGCGGCTGAACGCGCTGCGGTGCAACAGTCCAAAGCCGATTGCGACGAACACCGCTGCCATCAAACCCAAGGCAAGCGCCATTTCCGGAAGCCCGGTACGGGTCCGGTCCAGATAATGCTGGTGCGGCCACACATCGACACTCAATGCCCGCCCCAGCAGCCGCAAAGGCACCTCCTTTACCAGGCGATCGTCTGCCGGCGACTCGGCGGATCGCTCGGAAATGACCTGCCGACCCCAACGCAGCAGCACCGAAAAATCCGACGTCAAGCTAAGGCCTGCCAGATCAAACAGCTTGCTCTGGCTGAAGGATGCCGTCATATAACCGCGTAACTGGTCGCCGACGTAGATGGGTGCAACGAACACCAGGCCCCGACCACCGGAAGCCAACTCGAGCGACAAAATCACCTGCACCTGGCGCGACGCGGCTGCTGCAAGAAACGCTTCAATCCGTTCTGCCCCATATCCCAGGCTGACACCAGTCATTTTCTTGTCGTCCCTGGCGACCCGCCAGCGCACGATGTACTGCGGATCGAGCAACAAAACCGCTTTGAGCTCCGGCAGGTCGCCCAGCAACTGCGAGGCGGTGAACTTCCATTGCTGCTGGGTCGGCTCTCCGTAGATCTCCCAGGTCTGTGTCAGGCGCTTGAGTGCGTCCGACCGCTCCAGCAAGCGCGCCTCCAGCATGCGCGCCATGGCAGTTGCTGCCAATGTCGTGTCGGCCGACCGATCCCACCAGTCCTTGCGCTCCAGCGTCTGCCACATCAGAAAGCTCAAGGTGATCAGTATGCCGACGACCCAAGCACCCACCCGCTCGAGATCGATCAATGCACCTTTGCGTCGCTCCGTTCGGGCGCCGAGCAGGAGCGTCAGCACGAGCGACAGCAGTATCACCACGGTCTGTGGCGCAATTTGCGTCAATAACGGCCGGGCAGGCGATTCAGTGAGCCACCCAGCCTGCAACACCGCGTCGATGACAGCCACAACCATGGCGCCGGCGCTGGCCCTGGCGAGAAACTGCGGGTAGGCCCACCGTGAGCGCACCGTCAGACATGACACCCCGATAGCGCCGACAAGCAGACTGAAAGCGGTGGCAGGCGACATCCGTCCAGGGCTTGACGTGTGATCGGTCAGATGGTGCAGCATCATTGCCTGGTCTATCCCCAGGTCCACGTGACCGACATATTCGACCAAGGTCGCCACCGCCAGCGCAGCTGGCAGCAAGATCAGACAGCGCGCGCTGAGGATACGTCCCCGCAAGGCCAGCAATGCCGCCAGCGTGAGCCCGGCAAGGCCCAGGGCCGTGTTGAATTGAATCGGCGCAATTCCTGGCCGCAGTTGTAGCACCGGGTTGAACCCGGCCTGCCACGCGACCATCACCACTAAGGCATAAATCGCCGCGGAAGCAGCCAGCATCTGTGCCAGGCGACTGCGCGCAGTTTGCGGTAATGTCCACCCCGTGCGGGACCAAGCGGCCAGACGAACGCGCTCGCGCAAAGTGGTCCAGTCAGACCTGCCAGGAAGTGATAGCCGGGCGCACATGTCAGTGTGTGGCCCCAAGTGATGCGTCCAGGGCTTCACGCCACACCACGCCGTCACCCTGCAGGAATGACGGGGTCACCGGCGTCGCCGCAGCGCAGAAAAGCCTCGGAACAGACTTCGTCATGACAACCATTGCCGTACCGTCTGCATGATGGGATAAAAGGTGCGGCTTGCGGCCAG
>JBKJRR010000356.1:0-6439 GCA_046594635.1 Burkholderiaceae bacterium | reverse complement strand
GGGCTCACGCGTTGTGCGACCCGCACCACCATCGGAATGCCGGCGATGGACGCCAGCGGCTTGTTGGGCAATCGGGTGGAGGCCAGTCGGGCCGGAATCAGTACGGTGAATTTCATGGTGCCGGGCCGTTCAGTGCATTGCCGGCTTGCGACATTGGCTCACAATCCGAGTTCATCGTCACTGAGCGTGCGGGCCTCGTTTTCCAGCAATACCGGGATGCCGTCGCGCACCGGATAGGCCAAGCGTGCGCTGCGTGACAGCAATTCCTGGCGCTCGCGGTCGTATTCCAGCGGGCCTTTGGTGACGGGGCAGACCAGCAGTTCAAGAAGGCGTGTGTCCATGCGCCGATGATAACTTTGCGCCCAATGTGTCCGGGCCGCGTCGGCGCAACAGCATCATCAGCGTCTTCCAGAATTCCGGCTCAAGAGACACCACCAGAGGTACCGCCCACGCATCCGGACGGTGGCGCCAGAGTTTCATCGCGTCTTTTTCAGTACACAGAATCAGGTGATCGTCTGGCAGTGCATCGGAGCCTTGATCGAGCGGCGCATGGTCCGCCAGGGCGAGTGTCGTGTCCAGCGCGATGCCGCGTGTGCGCAGCATGGCGAAGAATGTCTGCGGACGCGCGATGCCGGCCACGGCGCAAATCGGTCGCCCGGACGCGGTAGCCATCAGGGAATCCAGCGCCACCGCCGTACCGTCGGCGCGCACGGCATGGTCGGCCAGAACGCGTTGGATCGCACTGGCCGGGCCGAACGGCAAGCTACTGCTGCGCACTACCAGATCGGTGTCGCGCGGCCACGGCTCACGCAGCGGGCCTGCCGGCAGCAGCCAACCGTTGCCAGTGCCCCGCTCATCGAACACGCAGATCTCGATGTCGCGGTACAAACCCAGGTGTTGCAGTCCGTCATCGCACACCAGCACGTCCACCTGGGGCTGGGCCGACAACAGCGTGCGCGCCGCGTCCGCGCGCCGCGGCGCGACCTGCACCGGCGCCCCCGTGCGAAGGTGGATCAACAAGGGTTCGTCCCCGACGTCGGCCGCCTCGGAATCGGCGGTCACCGCCTGGGCATCGAATCGCACCCGGCCATAACCTCGCGAGACAACGCCCGGGTGCAGCCCCATCGATTGCAACTGTTGCACCAGTGCGATCACCAGCGGGGTTTTGCCACTGCCACCGGCCACCACGTTGCCGACCACGATCACCGGAACCGGCATTCTGTGAACGGCCAATATGCCGCTGCGGTAAAGGCTTGCGCGCAGCAACCACAGTGCGTGGTAGATCAGAGAAAGCGGCCACAGAGTGCAGGCCAGCACGCCGCGCCGTTGCCAGGCGCGAAGCAGGGTCTGCTGCACCGCCGCGCCGGCCATGGCCTTATCGGGTCGCGGCTTTGGCCGAGGGCTGGGTGGCGAAGGTGATATGCGCCAGGCCTGCGCGACGTGCCGCTTCCATCACGGTGATGACCGCCTGGTGTTTGGCGCTGGCGTCGGCGTTGATCACCACCACCGTATCCTTGCCCGCCTTGGCGGCGCCCAGTAGGGCACTGGCCAGTGCGTCGGGGCTGCGGCCGGCCAGTGGTGTGGCGTTCACGGAGTAGGCGCCGTCGCTGCTGACGCTGACCAGCAACTCCTTGGGATAGTCGCGCTGGGTCTCGGTATCGGCAACCGGCAACTGGATCTGAATCTCGGTGAACTTGCTGTAGGTGGTGGTCAGCATCAGGAAGATCAACACGACCAGCAGGATGTCGATGAACGGAATCAGATTGATTTCCGGCTCATCGCGGGACGCCGCGCGAAAGTTCATGGTCCCTTGCGCAAACCGTTGAGGTGGCGTGCCAGCCGGTCAGCCGACAATTCCAGCGTCAGCAGATAGGCGTCGACGGTAGCCCTGAAATAGCGCCAAAAGATGAGTGCCGGTATAGCAATGATCAGACCGAACGCAGTGTTGTAAAGCGCGATCGAGATGCCGTGGGCCAGTTGCGCCGGGTTGCCGGCCGGGGCGCCAGCACTTGGGCCCTGCGAACCGAAGATCTCGATCATGCCGACCACCGTGCCGAACAGCCCCATCAGTGGTGCGGCAGAGGCAATCGTGGCCAATGCGCTGAGATAACGCTCCAGCCGATGCGCAACCAGGCGGCCCGATCCCTCCATCGTGGCGCGCAGTTCGGCTTCTGTCAGCCGCGGATTGGCATTGATGGCCTTGAACCCGCTGGCAAGCACTTCACCCAGCGCCGAGTTGCGTTCGAGCTGAAGCACCATTTCGTTCGCAGGAACACCGTTGCGCGAGACGGTCAGCACCTCTTCGAGCAATCGGGGTGGCGCCACTTTGGCGGCCTTGAGGCTGATGAAACGCTCGATGACCAGGGCCAAAGCCAGAATGGAACATGCGATCAGTGGCCAGATGGGCCAGCCAGCGGCTTGTATGATGGAAAACAAGGATGAACCCCACGCGAAAGGAATGCCAGTTGATTATGGCGCACCTGCAACAAAGCTCTTTCCGGGTGGCTTGCGCCATACACTGAATCGCAGCCCGAATCGCCCACAGTTTCTGTGGATAACTTTGTGCAAAAGCCGGTTGACAACCCGCGGTAGCCTGCAGTCATGCGGTCTTGGCTTGAATTGATGAGAAAAAGGGCAGTGAAAAATTCAATTGAATCAACAACTTGCAGTGTAGATGCAAGGGATCCACGGGGTCGCAGTTCTATCGAGGTCACAGCCAGCGCATTGTGGAATAGTCTGAATGCGGCGCTGCGGGTCTCGACCGTCAAACTTGCCTGGCCGACCTGTGGGCCCTCGAGCCCGAATCAGGTGGTTCGGGCGCTCGGCATGACGGGGGTTTTCCCGTGAGCGCAACGCCAGCCGCCACGCGGGTATGGGCGGTGACTGACCTGTGTCAGGCGGTGGCCGATGCACTCGATGCGCGTTTCAATCCGGTAGCGGTACGTGGTGAGATCACGGGTTTCGCGCGTGCCGCCAGCGGGCATTGTTATTTCACGCTCAAGGACATGTCCGGCCAGATCCGGTGTGCGATGTTCAAGCGCGCGGCCAGCATGCTGGATTTTCCGGTACGCGATGGTGACCTGGTCGAGGTGCGCGGCCGGCTCGGTGTCTATGCGCAGCGTGGTGACTTGCAACTGGTGGTTGAATCCATGCGCCAGGCCGGCGCAGGTGCCTTGTTCGAGGAGTTTCTTCGACTCAAGGCGAAACTCCAGGACGAAGGCCTGTTCGACACCGCCCGCAAGCGAGCGCTGCCGTTGATGCCGCGGGCGATAGGTCTGGTGACGTCACGCGGTGCGGCGGCGCTGCACGACGTCATCACCGCGTTGCAACGACGGGTGCCGCATATTTCGCTGGTGCTGGCGCCAGCGCCGGTACAGGGCCTCGGAGCGCCAGCGCTGCTGGTGCAGGCACTCGAAAGTTTGTACTCGATGGTGCCTGCTGTCAGATCGGGTGAAGCACCTGGCGGGGAACCGGCTGCGTCCGTTTGGGCACCCGATGTCATCTTGCTGGTGCGCGGCGGTGGATCGATCGAGGACTTGCGAGCCTTCAATGACGAGACCCTGGCCCGTGCGATCGCACGCAGCCCGATTCCGGTTGTCTGTGGCGTGGGCCATGAGACCGATTTCACGATTGCCGACTTCGTCGCGGACCTGCGTGCGCCGACGCCCACGGCTGCAGCCGAGTTGGTGGCTGTGGCGCGCGAGGTCTG
Organism: Burkholderiaceae bacterium; assembly: GCA_046594635.1. Lineage (GTDB taxonomy): Bacteria > Pseudomonadota > Gammaproteobacteria > Burkholderiales > Burkholderiaceae_C > CAISIP01. The sequence continues at coordinate 2,730 of JBKJRR010000356.1, read as the reverse complement.
GCTTGATGCGCTGACGCGTTTGCACGGACGACTGCAGGATTCGGTTACCGGGATGCTGGACCGGGAAGCACAACGTGTAGATGCGGCGGCAGCCCGTCTGGGGCGTCCGTCAGGCCTTGCGGCAATCCAGCGTGTGGGCCTGGTGTCGGTCGCCAGGCGCCAGCGCATGGCCACTCGTGCGGTCCTGGCGCGCGAGCAAATGGTACTGACGCAACTGCACACACGCCTGCTGGCCGGGCGACGGCGATGCGTCGAGCGCCTGCACGAGCGGCTCGAGCGCAGCCGGCTGAGGCTCGGCCTGCTGGATCCGGCACTGGTACTGCAGCGCGGTTACGCCTGGATTGTCGACTCACATGGGCACACCGTGACACGCGCAGACCAGGTCATTCCAGGGCAGAAGCTGGTTGCCACGCTGGCGCAAGGCGCGATTGTTTTGCGCGTGGGTGAGCAAGGATAAACAAAGTTCCTACAATCTCATTTTTGCTCAACCAACTCAAGAGGACACCATGGAACATACCCTGCCAGCCTTGCCTTACGCCATTGACGCCCTGGCGCCGCACTATTCACGTGAAACTCTCGAGTTCCATCATGGCAAGCACCACAACGCCTATGTGGTGAACCTCAACAACCTGCAAAAAGGCACAGAGTTCGAAACCATGGAACTCGTGGACATCATCAAGAAGTCCAGTGGCGGCGTCTACAACAATTCCGCACAGATCTGGAACCATACCTTTTTCTGGAACTGCATGAAGCCCGCTGGCGGCGGTGAGCCAAGCGGCGCGCTGGCAACGGCCATCAGCGCGAAGTGGGGCAGCTACGCCGCTTTCAAGGAAGCATTTGTCAAGTCGGCGGTTGGCAACTTCGGTTCCGGCTGGACCTGGCTGGTGAAAAAGCCGGACGGTTCGGTAGACATCGTCAACATGGGCGCCGCCGGCACGCCGTTGACCACAGCCGACAAGGCGTTGCTGACGGTGGACGTGTGGGAACACGCCTACTACATTGATTACCGCAACGCCCGTCCAAAGTTTGTCGAAACCTATCTGGACAAGCTGGTGAACTGGGAGTTCGCGCAGGCCAACTTCGCCTGATCTGACTTGTCTGCATGACAGCAAGGCCGGCGTTCAGCCGGCCATTTTTTTGGTACAGCGGCGAGAATGTCGGGCGAGGTGGTCAGCGGCCCTTGGACCTTCGCAGAGTCAGCGCGGCGCTTCGAAGGGCTTGCCAGTGAGTTTGAATCCCGCCTTGATCGAACGCCTGGCGAACCAGCCCAGGTTCATTTCCAGCACATAACGCACGGCCTTGGCTGAGCAATGCGAATCGGTGGTCTGCGGCTTCATGTCGACCAGATTCACGATGCTGCCGTCATCAGCCACGAACGCAGCTGTCAGTGGCAGCAGCGTATTTTTCATCCAGAAACACTGCTGGGCCGGTTGCTCAAAGACGAACAACATGCCTTCGTGTTGCGGCATTTCCGCACGGTACATGAGGCCGATCTGCCGCTGATCCGGCGTCAAGGCCACCTGGGCATCGATGCGGTGCATGCCAGCACCGAGCGCGACGCGGGGAAGATCGCGTTGCGGCTGGTCCTGGGCCGTCGCCCAACCGGCGGTCAGGGTGAGCAGCCAGACAGAAAGTAGGCGTGAGAATTTCATGGCCGGATTGTGGCGGACAAAAAAGAAATGCCCGCGGTGCGGGCATTTCCTGTTTGTCGGGCCGGAAGGCACCCGACATGAAACTCATCAGGCCTTGGGAGCGACGGCGTCTTTTTTGGCTGCCTTCTTGGCGGATTTTTCTTCTTTCATCTTGGCTGCGGCGGCTTTCTTCTCGTCGGCCTTCGCTTTGGCGGCAGCAGCTTTTTCTGCCTTCATCTTGGCTGCATCAGCCTTGGCGTCTGCCTTGACTTCAGCCTTCGCGGCGGGAGCAGCAGCGGCTGGAGCAGCAACGGCGACTGGAGCAGCAACGGCAGCAGCAGGAGCGGCCTTGGCAGCGGCAGCTACTTCCTTCTTCGGCTCTTCCTTCTTGGCGGCGGGGGTCTGAGCAAATGCGCCAGCAGCGAAAAGGCCAGCGATCAGGGTAGCGAGGACTTTGTTCATGTGATTCTTCCTAGGTGATGGGGTAAGTTGCTTTCTTCCCCTGCGGGAAGCCCTCCTGTAACGGAACCCCGGTGTTGGCGGTTGACAGCTTCATGAAAATATTTGGGGCTAGAATTCCTGCGATTCAATGCGGCCGGTGCCCTGCGCGCCAGAGTCGTCCCCATTGCGGCGTCTGCCGTCCCGCTTAACCGAGAGCCACATCCATGTACCAACACATCAAGGTTCCCGCTTCCGGATCGAAAATCACCGTCAACCCCGACATGTCCCTGACGGTTCCGGACGAGCCGATCATTCCCTTCATCGAAGGTGATGGCACCGGCATGGATATCACGCCGGTCATGCTCAAGGTGGTCGATGCAGCCGTTGCCAAGGCATACGGTGGCAAGAAGAAGATCCACTGGATGGAGGTGTATGCCGGCGAGAAGTCGACCAAGATCTACGGCCCCGACGTGTGGCTTCCGGCTGAAACTCTGGAGGCGGTAAAGGACTACGTGGTGTCGATCAAGGGCCCGCTGACCACGCCCGTGGGTGGCGGCATCCGCTCGCTCAACGTGGCGCTGCGCCAGGAACTCGATCTCTACGTCTGCCTGCGCCCGGTGCGTTATTTCAAGGGTGTGCCTTCGCCGGTGCGCGAGCC
>JBKJRR010000347.1:0-8277 GCA_046594635.1 Burkholderiaceae bacterium | reverse complement strand
TTACGCCACGGCGCACGAAAACCTGGGTGACGTGTACGCGCGGCTGGCTGAAAAATCGTACCGTCAGGCCTTGCAATTCGACGCCGGGAACACTGCGCTTGCGCCCAAACTCACGCTGATCCGGCAACTGATCAATGCGCCGTCGTCAGCCCGCCTGGCGCCATTCCCCGGGCCTACCAACGTACCGGCCAAGGCCGCTCCCGCAGCCAAAAAATGACAGCACTTGCCAGCGCATCCGCTGGCGCCGACTGTCGACCCCGATAAAGGAAAGGAAACATCCGTGAAACATGCTGACCATCGCGCAACTCGACGCGCCCTGCTCCTGGCCGTCTGCCTGACCATGAGCCTTGGTGCGACGGCGCAAAGCACTGCTTCTCCACGCGTGAAATTTGCCACCACCATGGGCGACTTCGTCGTTGAGTTATTCCCCGACAAGGCACCCAAAACGGTCGAGAACTTCCTGCAATACGTCAAGGACAAGCATTACGACGGCACCGTCTTTCACCGTGTGATCGACAACTTCATGGTGCAAGGCGGCGGCTTTGACGCCAGCTACTCAGAGAAGAAGTCCCGCGCACCGGTAATGCATGAAGGGCGCGAAGCGCTGTCCAGGGGCGGACCGAAAAATATCGTGGGTACACTTGCAATGGCCCGCACCAACGATCCGCATTCGGCCAGTGCACAGTTCTTCATCAACGTCAAGGACAATGCCTTCCTGGATCCCACGTTGATTCCTCCCGGCGACCCCGTACCGAAATTCGAATACCAGGGGCGGGTGTACGAAAACACGCCGCGCGCCAACTTGCTCAATGCGCCGCAGCTTTTTGGCTACACGGTTTTTGGCAAGGTGGTCAGCGGCATGGACGTCGTCACGAAGATCAAGTCCGTTCCGACAGCCGGTGCAGGCCCCTTTCCGTCGGACGTCCCTAAGACGCCGATCGTTATCAACTCCGCAACCCTGGTGAAATAAAATCATGAGCAACCCGCAAGTAGAACTGCATATCGCCAAACTGGGCGTGATCACGCTGGAACTCGACATGGAGAAGGCGCCCAATTCGAGCGCGAACTTCCTTGAGTACGTGAAGAACGGCCATTACGACAACACCGTCTTTCACCGTGTCATCCCCGGCTTCATGGTCCAGGGCGGTGGCTTCGAGCCCGGCATGAAGGAGAAGAAAAGTGGCAAACCGATCGAAAACGAAGCCAACAACGGCCTGAAAAACAACAACTATACGGTTGCCATGGCGCGGACCAATGACCCGCACTCGGCCACTGCCCAGTTTTTCATCAACGTGTCCGACAACGGCTTTTTAAACCATACCGCGCCATCAGCCCAGGGCTGGGGTTATGCAGTGTTCGGCAAGGTCGTCAAAGGCAGCGAAGTGGTGGACCAGATCAAGGGTGTGAAAACCGGTCGCAAGGGTTTCCACGACGACGTGCCGAACGACGACGTGGTGATCGAAAAGGCCGTCGCAATCTGAGTAACTGTCGGGGCGCACGACTCCAGCCAGGCGACGCACCAAGCTCCCGCCATGGCTGGGTTCTCTGACGCGCCCCCCGACCTACCGGCAGCCGCTTCGAGCTGGCCGGACCGGGTGGTCGCGCCGGAGCAGTGGCGCGTGGTGGATTTCATCTCCGACCTGCATCTGCATGCCGGTGATGGCGCAACTTTCGCGGCCTGGAAAAGTTATCTCTTGCAGTCCACGGCACAGGCCGTTTTCATGCTGGGCGACCTGTTCGAGGTCTGGGTCGGCGACGACATGTTGGACAGCGACGCCGGTCCCGCCCATGCAGACGAAAATTTTGCCCGTACCTGTGTAGACGTGTTGCGACAGGCGGGTGATCGGCATGAACAGTTTTTCATGTGTGGCAACCGCGACTTCCTGATCAGCGACGCGATGTTGCGCCGCAGCGCCTTGCAAGGCCTGGCCGATCCCTGTGTGCTCGAGTTTGCAGGTGCACGCTGGCTGTTGTCGCACGGCGATGCCTTGTGCCTGCAAGACACCGAGTACCAAGAGTTTCGCCGCATGGTGCGAGGCGTACCGTGGCAGACCGAGTTTCTGACGCAACCGCTGCAGCGGCGGCAGGCCATCGCGCGGCAATTGCGCGCGCAAAGTGCCGACCACCAGCGTGCGCATCCGGTGGCCTGCGTCGTCGATCCAGAGATGACCATGGCCTGGTTGCGCAAAGCTGATGCCTGCACACTGATCCACGGCCATACCCATCAACCGGCAGACCACCGTCTGGCGGACGGTCACCGTCGGTGGGTGCTCAGCGACTGGGACCAGAAAGCCGCCAAGCCGCGCGCCGAAGTTCTGCGCCTGAGCCGACCCGATGGCGGCGGCCCTGCTACGGTGCAAAGGCTGGCCCTGGCCCAGGTCTGCTGAATCCGGCTGGCCTGCCCTCGATGTTGCACTGGTTGCGAACACTGCGATCGAAACGCCAGACCGCCGGGTCCGGCATTGCGCAGGACCTGTGGCTGGATACATTGGCACAACTGCCTTTCCTGCAGTCACTGGACGCCACCGAACTGACGGCGTTGCGCCAGCTGGCGCAGGACTTTCTTGACAGCAAGGAGTTCCACGGTGCGGCGGGTCTGGTGATAAGCGACGACATGGCACTGGCCATTGCGGTGCAGGCCTGCCTTCCGGTTCTGGCGCTGCAGGCGCCCTGGCGCGGCATCGACTGGTACGACGACTTTGTCGGCATTGTGGTGTATCCGGGAGCGGTTCGTGCGCGACGTGAGATCGTCGACGAGACCGGCGTCGTGCACCAGTACGACGAGGAATTGACCGGGGAAGCCATGCACAACGGACCGGTCACATTGAGCTGGCAGGACGTCGCCGATGCCGGCGACTCGGCACAACATGGCTATAACGTCGTGATCCACGAGTTCGTGCACAAGATCGACATGCGAGATGGTGCGGCCGATGGCTGCCCGCCTCTGCCGGCCGGCTTCATGGGCTCTGGCAGTGGCGCGGCCGCACGGACACAGTGGCGCGAGACGCTACAGGCGCATTTTCTGGGCTTCAGCGACCAGATCAGCCTGGCCGAGCGCTTCGGCGCGCCGACCCCATGGCTCGACGCGTACGGTGCTACCAGTCTGGATGAATTTTTTGCGGTGGCGAGTGAGGCCTATTTTGTCAACCGGCCCCGATTCGCGGCCGACTTTTCCGCACTTGTGCCGATGTTCGACGCGTTTTTCAAGCCGGGTCGCCCGGAAGTCTGACCTCGTCGATCTGCCACGGATCGAGAAACTGGCGCGCGTAGGTCAGGTAAACCTGCTGTGAGACAAACACGTCGAACAGGTCCGGGTCGATATGGCCGTTGAGCTTGAATCGGTGCATGATGCCCATGGCCTGCGACAGTTTCATACCGGGTTTGTAAGGACGATCGCTGGCCGTCAGTGCCTCGAAGATGTCTGCAATGCCCATCACGCGGGCCTGCACCGACATCTGGTCGCGTGTCAGTCCCTTGGGGTAGCCCTTGCCATCCATGCGCTCGTGGTGACCGCCGGCATATTCGGGCACGTTGCGCAGATGAGTGGGCCATGGCAGCTGCTCCAGCATCCGGATCGTGGCCACGATATGGTGGTTGATCGTGTTGCGCTCGGCCTGGGTCAGCGTGCCGGCGCGTATGGTCAGGTTCTCCAGTTCGTCCGAGGTCAGGAACTCGGTCTCGACGCCGTCCACGTTGCGCCAGACACGCGCACTGGCAATCTGGCGCACCCGTCCGATATCGTCATCGCTGGTTTTTTCGGCACCGGTGTTGGCGCCGCGCAGGAAGGTCCGGTCGTCTTCAATGGCAGCGATTTGCGCAGCATGCGCGCGCCAAATTGCCGCTTCCGCCGGGGCATCGACACGCTCACGCAATTGCAACTGCTGACGCAGGGCGTCGATCTCGGCGTCGCGTTTGAGCACCTCGAAACGGGTGTCGACCAGTTCGATACGGTCGAACAGCGTCTGCAGTTTGGTCGCCTTGTCCACCACATGCACGGGCGTTGTCACCTTGCCGCAGTCATGCAGCAAACCGGCGATCTTGAGTTCGTAGCGATCCCGGTCATCCATCGTGAACCCGGCCAAGGGCCCAGTCTGGTTCTGGTTCACGGCCTCGGCCAGCATCATCGTGAGCGCCGGCACGCGTTGGCAGTGGCCACCGGTGTAATGCGATTTCTCGTCGATGGCCAAATTGATCAGGTTGATGAAGGACTCGAACAAGGCCTCCAGTTGCCCAACCAGCAAGCGGTTCGTCAGCGCGATGGCGGCCTGCGAGGCCAGCGACTCCACCAGGCTCTGGTCCGAACTCGAGAATGCGACCACGTCGGTGCTGTCCGGCGCCTGCGCATTGAGAAGTTGCAAGACCCCTATCACCTCGCCCTCATGGTTGCGCATCGGCACCGTCAGGAATGACGTCGATCGGTATCCGGTCCTTTCATCGAATCGCCGCGTGCCGGAAAAATCGAAATTCGGTTCGGAATAGGCGTCGGCAATATTGACGGTCTGGTGGTGAATGGCGGCGTAGGCCGCCACCAGCGAATCATTTGGAGTGCCGTCGCTCAGATGCAGTGGCAGATTCGGGAAACTGATGGCCTTGCCCGAACTCCCGCCCATCGAGATACGCAAGGAGTCGGTATGCAGAATCTCGAAGCGCAGCTCGGTCTGGTTCTCCGCCATGCGATATAACGTGCCGCCATCGGCGTTGGTGATCACCTTGGCGGCGAGCAGAATGCTTTCCAGCAAGCGGGTGATGTCCCGCTCCTTGGACAGGGAGGCACCAATCTCGTTGAGTTGCTCCAGCCGGCGCAACAAGTCATCGACGGAGTCCAAATTCAGCCTCCCGTTGCTATTCAAGGGGCCGGTTCGGCCCTTCCCGCGTAGGTCAGTGGCGATTGCGACGAGGATCCAACACCCGCCACTGCCTCACTTTAGCAGTACCTTGAGCGCCGCACGCAAGCGCCGTTCGGCGGCTTCCTCAAACGGCCCCTTGAGCACATCGCCGACATCCTGCGCCCAGGTTTGCGACGGTGAAGGATCGTTGCGCCGCGTCAGCAGCTGCAACTGGAACATGCGTCTTTGCGCCAGATGCTCGGCTGGTGTCGGTACCTCCGCAGCCATCTCGAGCCGCAGCAGCGCATTGCCAGGCGCGGATTGCGGAGCCGAACCCAGCGCTTGCACCCATTGTGTGCGCGCAGCCGGCGCGACCTTGGAGCCCAGGTCCTGAGCCGCAGGCAACTGCTGCGGATCGCGCGCCTGCCATGCACCCAGCAACTGTGCGAGCGCTTCGCCATGGGCCTGCGATGCCAATTTGCGCAGTTGGGTCTGGGCGCGCTCCATCGCATCACGTTGGGCACGGAATGCGGTGTCGCCCAGTCGCGGCGTCCTGGGTCGATCATCCCAGGCGGGCGCACCGTCACGGCCGGCCCGGTTGTCGCGGTTGCCATCGAAGCGTCCATCGCTACGTTCGCCAGGGCGGGGCCCGCCGGGCCCATCGGCCCTGCCCGCGCCGAATGGTGCGCGTCGACCATCCTTGCGATCGCCGGGTTTGGCGCCGCGTGCGCCGATGGACACCTCGGCAATTTTTTGACCGGGTCGGTCATCGCCGCGTCGGGCTACCACGGGTTTGGGACGTGTCTTGGCAGCGACAGCAGGTTCCGACGGCGCAGTCGCGTCGCGCGAGGGCGCATCTGACCCCACCGCTGCGTCCAGGGCGGCGTCGGCAGTTGCCGCATGGTCAGCTTCTGCTGCCGCGCCTGAAGCTTCTTCTGCCGCCACCCCATCAGCCGGCGTGTCGGCGTTCAATTGCGTGCCACCAGGCGCCGGACCAATGTCACCCAACGACGCGGAGGCCGCCGATTCCTGATTGGCCGATGCATGGACCACGTTGCGGGCCTGTGACTGCCCATGCAGTGCCGCTTCCAGCGCTGACATGGCCGAGCGGATACGTTGGGCGTCTCCCGAGCTGTTCGCAGCGTCCAGTGCCTTGGAGGCGTCGAGAACCGTGCGGTCGTGTTTGCCCAGTGCGACCTCGTCCCTGCGGCGCTCGGCGGTCTTGCGCTCGAAGGCCTCATCAATCGGCTTGCGGAATGCATCCCACAACTTCTGTTCGTGCTTGCGGTCCATCGGAATCGACTGAGCCTCAGCCTGCCAGCGCAACTGCAATACCTTGACGGCGTCCACGCGCAGCATCGATGCCGCGCCCAGCTGTGTCGCCTCTTCAATCATGGCCTGGCGTCGCAGCAGGCTGGCTTGCTGTATCGCCTCCATAGGCGCCGCTGCCTGTGCGATGGCTGCCTGCCATTGCGGCATCAGCTCGGCAAACATCTTCTCGCCGACATGCCCGCCATCGCGCCAGCGGTCGCCGAACTGATGCAATATGCGGTTGAAACCCCGCCAGTCGTCGTCCAAAGCCGTGGTGTTCGCCTGGGCCCAGGATTTGACCTCCTCGATCAGGGCCAGTCGCTGCGCACGGTGCTCGGCTGAATCGGCCTTGACCTTCTCGATCCACGCTTCCACCACCTTGTGGGCTTCGTTGCAGGCTTCGTCGAAGCGTTTCCACATAGTGTGGTTCGGCACGCCGCCCTGATCGGTCTGCTTCCACTGCTCACGCAATCCGCGCAGTGTGTCCTGCATCTTGCGCCCACCAATGGCCTGTCCGGGCGGTCGCTGGAGCAGACCCTCGGCCTTGGCCACCAGTTCCTGACGCAACTGGTCGGCACGCCAACGCTGCCAGCCTTCCATCTCACCGGCGGCGGCCAGCGCGCCATGGGCCTGGTTCTCCAGCGCATCATCGATAAGTTTGCCCTGGTCCTTGAGCGCATTGCGCAGCGCGGTCGCTGCATTTGCGCTGGCCTTGCCATGACCCTGCTCCATCTCGCTCTCCAGCGCCTTCAAGGCCTTGCGCACCCGTGCGCTGGCCTGCTCGCGCACCTTCGGGTCAACGACCGGCTTGGCGGCGCGCGGCGCAGCCTGAACCAGCACTCCGCGCGCAATGCGCAGTTCGTCTGCCCAGACGGTGACCGGCGGCAACGGCGCGGACATGTCGGCAGCAGCGGCTACGGCTTGCGCCAATGCCGTCTGGAACGCATCCCACACTGCCAGCAACTGGGCACGCGAAGCCTCCAGCAAAGGCGGGAATTTCAGGTCGACACTGGCCCAATTGGTATCCGCCTCGAGCGCGCTTGCCTGCTGCTGCCAGCGCGCCACGTCTTCGCGCAGTGCAACACACACAGCCTGGGCCGACGCCCAAGGCTTGGTGGACAAGACCTCGATACGCTGGGCCAGCAGTACCGCGGCTTCACGTTGCACTTGCACGGTGTGTTGCAGATCCTCGATCACACGCACCCGCTCGGCCAGTTGTGCCTTGAGCGCAAGCAACGGTTCCTTGCTCAAAGGCGCTCCCGCCTTGGCGGCATCACGCTGCCAAGCCAGGGCGTCGGCGATATTGAGTTTGGACAAGGCCAGCAGTTCCTGTGCCTTGGTTGCCCACTCGACACCCGCCTGTTCCTGGTTCTTGGCGCGGCGCATTTCGTCCAGACGTTCACGCACGGGCCGGGCGGCACCCTTGTCACGCGTTGCCAATTCGCGGAACACTTCCTGTAATTGTTCGAGGGGCGGATCCAGGGTCAACCAGGCGCGGATGCGGGTGGTGCGCTCGCCGGAAGTCGGCGCGCTGAACGCGCCGTCGGTCAACGCATCGAATTTCTGAATATCGGGATTCTTGGGGCTGGAAGTCATCGTGGCAGTGGCATTCAAATCAGAGGGGGCCAAAACTGGCAACCGGGTATTTTCACCCCGAAACCCGTTGGCGGGTTTGAACCGGTCCGACGAATTGCGCCTACACCTTGCAATCGCATGCCAAATCGACATCCGGCACAGCGCACCCAACGCAGCATTTGGCCACCGTCAGCGACGGGGTTTGTTCACTGATTGCCCAGTGACAGTTCGGCGCGCGGCGACCATGAGGCTTCGGGTTCGACGGTTTTGCCGCACCCAGGCACAACCGCTCGGCTGGTAGCTTCTGGCCGATCAGATAGTCCTTGACCGCTACGGCGCGCTGCAAGACCAGTGCACGCATCGCCTCGTCAGCGGCCGGAATATTGGCCAGCGGCAGCGCCTGCATTTCCCCCGTCGGCAGCACCTTGGGCTGGCTGTTCAGGTCGCGCTGCTTGGCCATCTCCGAGCGCAGGTACACCTGGCGCAACAGTTCGGCCGCCCCCGGCGTGGCAGCCAGCGCGCCGGAAGCGGCATCTTGCGCGCTGGTTGCGGTGGCTGCGCCGGC
>JBKJRR010000184.1:0-9004 GCA_046594635.1 Burkholderiaceae bacterium | reverse complement strand
CCTTCAGGTTGACCTTGCGCGCACCTGCCTCGGGGGTGACTCGGCCGGCGCCAACGTCGCACTCGGCGCGCTGGTCGCGCTCAAGGCGCGTGGTGGTCCGCTGCCCTTCGCGGCACTGCTGCTCTACGGCTGTTTCGCACCGGTATTCGACACCTGGAGCAACCAGCAATACGGCAACGGCGACTGGGGCCTGAGCACCGCCCGCATGCAGTGGTACTGGGCCAACCACCTGGGCGCCTTGCCCTCCGATGCTCCGGTGGCCGCGCCGCTGCACGCCGATCTGCGCGGCCTGCCGCTGCTCTACCTCACTGTGGCCGGGCTGGACCCGCTGGCCGAAGACTCCTTTCTGCTGGCCCGACGCTGCATCGACCAGGGGGTCCGCACCATCGTGGACCCGGTGCCCGGTGTGATCCACGGTTTTGGCAAGTACGCACCGGTCGTTCCGGCGGCGGCCGCGGCACTGCGGCGTGCCGGCCACGCCATGCGCGCAGCGCGCCATGGCGAAGACAGCCCCCATTGACACCCCATTTTCCTGCACACGCCACCACCATGAAAATCACCGCCATCAAGACATTTCTGATGCATGTGGGGGTGCCCAAGCCGTCCGCGTGGGCATCCGACAGCGCATTCGGCTCGCACAGTTATTCGGCCAACATCACCGGTTCGCGCAACTGGCTGTTCGTGAAGGTGTACACCGACGAAGGCGTGACAGGCATCGGCGAATGCTCCGGTTGGCCACGGGTGATCGAGACCGCGGTGCAGGACCTGCAACGCATCCTGATCGGCGAAGACCCGACCCACATCGAGCGCCTGTGGCAGCGCATGATGTCGGCCATCATGGTGCACGGCATGACCGGTACTGTAGGTGCTGGCGCGATGACCGGCATCGACATGGCGCTGTGGGACATCAAGGGCAAGGTGCTGGGTGTGCCGGTGTGGAACCTGCTGGGCGGCCAGATGCGCGACAAGGTCCGCATCTATGCCCATGCCAACACGCCCGAGGCGGCGCTCAGCCTCAAGGCCCGCGGCGTCACCGCCATCAAGTGCGGCGGCGTGTCCGACCCGGTGCGCAAGGTTGCTGCGCTGCGCGAGGCCATCGGTGACGAGATGGATCTCATGATCGACCTGCACGGCCCACCGTGGATGACCCCCGGCGACGCGGCGCAGCTGGCGCGGGCACTGGAGCCCTACCACCTGCTTTTCATCGAGGACCCGATCGCGCCCGACAACCTCGACGGCTACAAGCGCATCCGCGACGCGGCCCATGTGCCGCTGGCTGCGGGGGAGCGCATGAGCACGATTTTTGGTGAGCGTGAACTGATCGAACGCGAACTGGTCGACGTGATCCAGCCCGACACCGGCCGCGCCGGCGGCATCACGCAGATGAAGAAGATCGCGGCCATGGCCGAGGCACACCACATCATGGTGGCACCACATTCCGGCTCGCTCGGGCCGGTGGCCGAATACGCCGCGCTGCACCTGATGGCGGCGATTCCCAACGCACTGTTCCTGGAGCGCATCGAAGACGACTGGGAGGGCCGCGCCCACACCGTCACTGCGCACCCGCAACAGGTCGACGGTTTTCTGGCAGTGCCCAATACACCGGGCCTGGGGGTGGACATCGACGAGGCCTTCGTGGCGCAGTACCCGAGCCAGGCCAACATCTCCTCGCAGGTGTCGGCGTCAGCCGGCTCCTACGCTGCGGGCACCCACGAAGAAAACGTCTACGTACAGACGCGGCTGCAGCGCGCGCGCCACTTCAGCGGCGGAAAGTGATGCCATGAAAATCGACCGACTGCGCGTCTTCATGTCGCGCGACAAGGACCGGCCCCGCGTCATCGTGGCGATGGACACGGACGAAGGCATCACCGGCTGGGGCGAGTGTTACAACCATGGCCCCGATCTGGCGCTGTTCCCGCTGCTGGAGTATCTGCTGACCTTCCTGCAGGGGAAGGACCCGCGGCGCGTGGCATTCCACATCCACCACCTGATGCAGCAGACACGGTTTCCGCCCGGCGCGCTGGGGCTGGCCGCCATCTCTGCGCTGGACCATTGCATGTGGGACATCTCGGCCAAGGCCTTGGGTGTGCCGGTGTACATGCTGCTGGGTGGCAACGTGCGGGACCGCGTGAAGGTCTACGCCGGCCTCTACACCGCGCCCGACCCGGCCGCCGCACGCGACGAGATGGACGCGCTGAACGCCGACTGGGGCCTCACGGCCTTCAAGCTCAGCCCTTACCGCATCGACATGCACCGCCACCGCTGGGGTGAGGTGGTGCGCCAGGCCGGCGAATGGTTCCGCGAACTGCGCGAAACTGTTCGCAGCGACTACGAAATGGCCTTCGACGCCCACGCCAAGATCTTCGAGCCTGCACAGGCGATCCAGCTCGGCAACGCGCTGGCACCCTACGACCCACTGTTCTTCGAGGAGCCCATCCGACCCGAGAACTACGACGCGTGGGGCGAACTCAAGCGCGGCCTGAAGTGCACCCTGGCGACAGGTGAGTCGCTGTACAGCCGCTTCGAGTTTCTGCGCCTGCTCCAGGTACGCGGCGCAGACATCGTGCAGCCCGACATCTGTGTGGTGGGCGGCATGACCGAGATGGTCAAGATCGCTACGCTGGCCGAGGCGCACTTCGTGACCATCGCCCCCCACAACCCCATGGGCCCGTTGGCTACCGCCATCAACGTGCACTTCAGCGCCGCGACGACGAACTTCCGTATCCTCGAATATCGCTTGCCGCACGGGCCGGGATATGTGTTTGGTACCGGCAACCGCGAAACGTCCACCGCCGGAGGCCTGCAGGGCGCGCACTATGTGCAGGACCCCTACCTGCCCAAAGACGGGTACCTGGAGCTGCGCCCCGACCGGTCGGGCTGGGGTGTCGAGATGGACGAGGCGCTGCTGGGCACCGAGGAGTACATCCACTGGCAGCGCAAGGTGCCGCTCAAGCCCGACGGATCGACCGGTTACGCCTGAAGGCGCTCGTCGGCCATGACGAAACCTTGACGGCGTTCATGTAGCCGCGCCATAGCGGCATTCATCGGCCTGTGATGTCACAGGCCCTGGGACCGGAAGAAGTTCAGCACATTCTCTTAAAGTGTGGTGCTGATCGGTTTCTTGGCGGGTGACTCAGAACCGCGGCCGGCGGTCGTCAAAGTCCGGCCGGTGCTTGCGCATCTCCTTGGCGTCGTCGCGTACCCGAATGCCGCATTCCAGGTAGTTGCGGTGCAACCGGGCCAGCTGCTCGCGGTCCAGCGTCACCCCCAGGCCAGGGCCGGGGGGTGGAGCCAGTTGCCCGCCTTCGATCTTCAGCTTGCCACCGGTGATCACTTCATCAACCTGCCAGGGATAGTGGGTATCGCAGGCATAGCGCAGATTCGGGATCGTCACGCCCACATGGGTCATGGCCGCGAGGCTGATACCCAGGTGCGAGTTGGAATGCATAGAAATGCCGAGCCCGAAGGTGCGGCCAATGGCCGCGAGGTGCTGCGTGGCGCGCAGGCCGCCCCAGTAGTGGTGGTCAGACAGGATCACCTGTACGGCGTTCAGGCGGATGGTCTCGGGAATGTGGCCGAACGCAATCGTGACCATGTTGGTGGCCAGCGGCATGCCGTTGGCAAACTTCGCCACCTCGCCCATTTCCTCGAGTGTGCTGCAGGGGTCTTCCAGGTATTCCAGCAGGCCGTTGGCAGCCAGTGCCGGCATCACCCGGCGTGTGGTCTCGACCGTCCATCCGCCGTTGGGATCGATGCGCAGCGCCATGCCGGGAAAGGCCGCGCGCAAGGCATCCAGCGCCCGAATTTCCTCTTCCGGTGCAAACACGCCACCCTTGAGCTTGATCGAGCCGAAGCCGTACTGGTTGACCATGCGGCGCGCCTCGCCCACCAACTGTTCGGGCGTCAATACCTCACCCCAGTCGTCCTGCGGATAAGCGTCGAAGTCCTTGTGCCGGGCGAACTTGTAGAACAAATAGGCGCTGTAGGGCACGGCAGGACGTACCGCACCGCCGAGCAACTGGTACAGCGGCCGGTCCATGAGACGTGCCTGCAGGTCGAGGAAAGCCACTTCGAACGCGGCCAGCGCAGACGCCCGGGCCTTGTCGCCGGCAGGCGCAAACTGCGCGCCGGTATCCGGGTTGCTGCCCACGTTGGCATACACGATGCGGGTGAGCTGGTTCAGCTCGAACGGATCCAGCCCCACCAGCAGGGGCGCCACCCTGGTCAAGTCGGCCAGCGTCTTGAGGTCGCCATAACTCTCGCCCAAGCCAACGCGGCCATCACGCGTCTGCACCTCGATGATGCTGCGCAGGGCCCAGGGCTCATGCACACCCGCCACATTGAGCAGGGGTGGATCACGAAAGGCGATCGGCGTGACACGCACGGCCGCGATGGGGGACAGTTGGGTGCTGCTCACAAGGACTCTCCATTCAAAAGTACAAACTGCATCTCCCCCGCCAGCGTTTCGCCCGGTGCCAGCCAGTGGGTACCGGTACCGGTCACACCGCGTGCGGCCAGGTTGAAACCGTCGGCGACATGGCTCACCGGCTCCAGGCATAGATAAGCCAGGGTGTCAGGGCGGTGCACCACGAGGTGCTGGAACACCGGGTCGGCCTGAATGCGCAGGCGTGCGCCCCGCGGCAGATCCACCTCCGCCCGGCCATCCCATCCGCCCGCATAGTGGGTGAGGCCACCGGCCGGCAATTCGCGCGCCGGCACGTAGATTTCATCGGCGGCCAACGCGCGGGCGCCTGTGGCCAGGAAATCAGGGCTCGACAACCACCAGCTGCTGGCGCCATATCCCAGCCGCGCCCGGGGCCCATGCCGAAAATAGGGGTGCAGGCCGATCCCCGCCGGCATGACTCGCATACCGGCATTACGGATCGCAATCCGCATGCACAACGCGGTAGGTGTGAGCGCGATCTCCAGCCGCCCGGTGTAATGCCAGGGCCAGGCCGGGCTGGGTGCGGCATCCAGCGACAACACGGCGCTGCTGCTGTCCTGGTGCTCCAGCGCCCAGGGCTGCAGGTGCGCATTGCCGTGCAGCGTATGCGGCAGCGCATCAGGATGCGGCTCCAGACGAACCTCTTCACCGTGCACCCGCACGCGCGCCTGTGCGATACGGTTCGAGTACGGCAGCAGCGGATAAATGCCGCCTTTGCCCCAGCGCACCGGATCAATGAAGTCCTCCGGATACCGATGCAGCACATCCACCAGGCTGCCATCAGGCGCCTGCAACTGCAACACCGACACACGGCCGCCTGCGGCAGGCACCAGTCGCGCACACGCCGCGTCCGCGTTCAATTGGACAATATCGTTCATGGTTCGGAGAAGTAAAGAATGTCTCGCCGTGCGTCAGGGTCCACCTCTGTGGAGGCCCATCACCGCTGCAGGTTTTCGTTGGTGCTTAGGATAGCCGGTTGACGCCGACGAAAACTGAACCAGCATGGGTATCGCCACCGGCACTGTTTCGGTGTTGTGGCTGCGGTTGAATTCACGAGTTTTGACGACATCGAAGATCAGTTCCCGGCCGATTGGGCAGCACTCAGGAGAACAGCATGAAGAATGTCACTCTCAAGGCAGGCAACGAACAAGATTTTTTTTGCAGAGGGAAGTTGTTGGCACGATTGGCTGACGCGGGTCGACCGATGCCAGAGGAGCGTACTGTCAGATTTGAAGATCCTGCCGATCTGCTGCGCCTGCCGACTGCCAGCCGACTGGAAGTATTTCGCAGCGTCAAGGGTGAACCGGGTTCGATCACAGTCATCGACGGCCGATCGCAGCGCTGTCAAACGCGATGTAGATCGATTCACGCGAACCGCTGCCGATGCCGGCAGGTGGGCGACCATGGCGGATCGGCTGGCTTTCCGGCGGCAGTGGCCCCGACGACCCCGTCTACAGGCCGACCTTCGACACCGTTGTGCGCGCCTTGCATGACAAGGGTTGGCGCCTGGGACAGGATGACGTGATCGGGTTTCGCTTCGTTGCTGGCGACGCGCGCCGCTATCCGGCCCTTGCGGATGAACTGATCACGTGGCGGCCTGATGTGTTGTACGCGCTGGAAACCGGTGCGCGGGTTCTGGTCACGAAGACGAAGACCATTCCAATCGTGTTGGCCACATCGATCGACCCGATCGGCGCCGGGCTGATCATGAGTCTTCAATTTCCTGGCACCAATGTCACCGGCATGACCGGCTTGTCCGACGCAATCGCAGCCAAGCAAGTGGAACTATTGGCCGAACTGCTGCCCGGCGCGACGCGCATCGCATTGTGGTTCGACCAGGCATGGGCTGGCGGACCCGAGGCAAACGGCTTTGCTGAGCAGGCAGCCCGTGCCCGTGGTCTGGCGCTGACTTTGGCGCCGGTGAGCGACGAAGACAGCGTGCACAAGGTGGTGCGGCAGATGTTTGCGGATGGTGTTACTGGGGTGGTCGTATTTCCAAGCCCGGCTGCAGGCGCGCGGAGTTCTTCAGCAGGTGGTGTGACCGCGCCCCGGACCCCCGGGCTGCAGGGCGGGGCTGCGCCTGGTGTGGGTCGAGCCCAGTGCTGGCCACGAAGGCCGAGGGTTTACCGAATGTCGAGGCAGATTTCGGGTCAGGCGGCGTGGCTGCGGCTGCCAAGTGGGTGACCGGCCAGACCAACCCCACCAAGAACGCACCGGTGTGCCACCCAGAGCGGGTGAGCCCGTGCCGGTGGGAACGAAAACATGCCGTTTGATTTTCCTATCCAACCAGGCGGATCGGACGGCTTGGGAAGGTCTGTGCCTGGGCCAGCGCGGCAAGGGGAAGGGCTGCGAGCAGGAGGGCACCTGCGACTTTCCGGCGAACCAAGCGCCGGCGTGAGGCATTGGAATGCATCGTTTGTTTCCTGTGGCGAGTTGGCTCTACAGGTTGACAGCGTGTCGGCGGACCGATCAGCGGCCTGCCACGTCATGGTGGGGGACCCGGAGAGTGTCGGATGCGGGAGAGCCTCCATCTGCGATCGTGCGTTCCAGCCGCAGCGCCAGCAGCTCTTGCATCAGCGCCAGCAAGGGTACATGCTCGATGCCTCCGGCCATCGGAAAGCGGGCATTCGCGCTGCTGACGAGCAGCCGCCGGCTGGCTCCCAGATCGTCGCATGCGATGTGGAAGCCTTTGCCGGCTACAGGTGCGCTGGAGCGTTTGATTTCCACCGCCCACAACGCGCCACCGGGCAGCTCCATGACCAGATCGATCTCGGCCCCGACGGCCGTGCGGTAGTAGCTTGCCTGTGTGCCGGCAGGTGCACAGGCCAGCAGGTTCTCGATGATCCAGCCCTCCCAACTGCCGCCCACCACCGGGTGCGACAGGAGCGTCGCGGCATCCCCCAAACCCAGCAAGGCATGCACCAGGCCGCTGTCGCGCACAAACACCTTTGGGGCCTTGACCAGGCGCTTGCTGGACTGCCTTGCCCAGGGTTGCAGGCGGCGCACCAGCATCAGGTCGCATAACAGATCGAGGTAGCGGGCGACGGTTTGGCCGCTCACGCCCAACGACGCAGCCAGGCGGGCGGCGTTCAGCATCTGCGCCTGTTCGTAGGCGAGCATCGTCCAGAATTGCCGCAGGGTCTGCGCCGGTATGCGTGGCCCGAGTTGTGGAATGTCGCGTTCCAGGTAGGTGCTGATGAACTGTTGGCGCCAACGCAGGCTGCTCGCGTCGCTGCGCGCGAGGAAGGAGTCGGGAAAGCCGCCACGCAGCCACAATGCACCCGGTGCGGCAGCCTGTTCGGCCGGCAGTTCGGTGACCACGAACGGGGCCAGCTCCACAGTGGCCAATCGCCCGGCCAGACTTTCGGACGATTGCGACAACAAGTCGATGCTGGCCGAACCGAGCAGCAGGAACTGCGCATGGCGAGCTCCCATTCGGCGGCGCTCGTCGATCACACCCCGCAGCGTGGCAAACACACCCGGCAGGCGCTGCACTTCATCCAGAATCACCAGCCGGTCTTCATGGCGAGCGAAAAAAGCGGAAGGGTCGCTCAGCTGCGCGAGATGGGTGGGGGTTTCCAGGTCAAGGTACAGCGCGGAACGTCTGCCCGGTCGTGACAGACTGTCGGCGAGTTGGTGTGCCAGCGTGGTTTTGCCGACCTGGCGCGGGCCGAGGATGGCCACCGCAGGGAATTCCTGCAGGTAGAGACCGAGTTCGCAGAGAGTCTGACGCGTGAACATGATTGCAATTATTCCATATCATGGAACATTTGCAATGCAAGTTCATTGCTCAAGGACCTCTATTTTGGGGTCAAGTTTCCCATTTCTCATTGTCGAAGCCATCGGCATAGGACATCAAGAGTGTGACGACCCTGTTGGAGCGAAAGCAGTGAAATGGGAAACGGGAGACCTGACCCTGATCGGGGTCAGATCGCGCAGACCCTGCATGAACGCGGGCGGCTGCGGCCCCGGCCGACCGAACGGGACATAGCCGATGCGATGGATCCGGCCGGGTCGCGCGCAATGCCGTCCACGTTCACTCGATCACCTCATCCGCTCGGGCCAGCAGCGTGTGCGGCACGCGCAGGCCCAGAAACCTGGCGCGGGCCATGTTGAGCGCGAGATGGACGCGCATCGGCCCCTCAACCGGCAACGAGGCCGGGCTGGCACCCTGCAGGATGCGCCAGGCCTGTGCATAGAACTGGCCGGCGAGCTCGCCCCTGTCAGGGCCATAGCCCATAAACCCACCCTGTCGTGCTGCCGAGGGCCATTCGTACATGTCTGCGAGGCGCGCTTCGGTGGCCAGCGCGATCAGCTGCCCGCTCAGACTGGCGAGAAACGAGCCGAAGTGCTGGTAGAGGCCGACGGCTTTGACGCGGCGGGCCAGGGCCAGCGCGGCCGGTAGGTCGGTCACGGCGTCGCACCAGCTCGGGTGCAGCTCGATGCCGAGCTTCGCGGCGGCCTGCTCCATGGCAGTCCTGCTGGAGCTCTCGCGGTGCCGCGACTCGGCCACCATCAGCACGCGTGCGCCGCGCGGCAGGCAGCTCGACAGCAGTTCCA
>JBKJRR010000036.1:0-2526 GCA_046594635.1 Burkholderiaceae bacterium | reverse complement strand
GCCATCGGCCGGCAGCCCCAGCGGGCGCAGGATGGCACCCCTGTTAACTACGAGCGCCACCGCCCGGAACAGACCACGCTGTACCGCCTGGTGCAGCAGCACGCCCAGAGCTTCTTCGCCCAGACCGAAGAGACCACCGGTGCCAGCCTGCCGCAATTCGTCAAAGACGAGTTCGACGCGTTCCTGGAGTGCGGCATCCTGGCGCACGGCTTCTTGCGCCTGCGCCGCGCTGATTGCGGCCACGACAAACTGGTCGCCTTCAGTTGCAAGCGCCGCGGGTTCTGCCCCTCGTGCGGGGCGCGGCGCATGTCGCAGACCGCCGCGCATTTGGTCGATCACGTCATCCCTCGTGTGCCGGTGCGCCAGTGGGTGCTGTCACTGCCCATCCCGCTGCGCTTGGCTAGCTGGCTGCACAACCGGTGCTGGTAACGCCGGTGCTGCAGGTCGTGCACCGCGTGATCACGCGCCACCTGCTTGATCAGGCTGGCTTCAAGGCCTTTGAGGCCGCTAGCTGCGCGGTCACGCTGATCCAGCGATTTGGGTCGGCGGCCAATCTCAATATTCACCTGCATTGCCTGGTGCTGGACGGCGTGTACCGGCGCACGGACGGCGAGCCGGTTTTTGTCGAAATATCCGCGCCATCCGACGAGGAACTGCAGGCGCTGCTGCACAAGATCATCACGTGGCTGATGAAGCTGCTGACGCGCCGCGGCGTGCTCATCGAACAGGAGGAGGGATCGAGCTATCTGGCCGACGCCGACGCCGATTCGGATGAGGCCCGCGCGCTCAGGCCGCTGAAGGCCGCGGCATGCACGTACCGCATTACCTTCGGCCCACGCACCGGGCAGAAGGTGTTCACGGTGCAAGGCGCGATGGCGCGAGACGCTGCGCGCGACCAGGATCTGTGTGCAGCCCAACAGGGGTTCAGCCTACACGCGGCGGTGCGCTGCGATGCCGACGAGCGCTAGCGGCTGGAGCAGCTTTGCCGGTACATCACCCGACCCGCACTGGCCAACGGACGGGTACAGATCAACGCCGCCGGGCAGGTGGTACTCAAACTCAAGACCGCCTGGCGCGACGGCACCACGCGTAAGTCGGATGCGGATGCAAATGACGCCGGACTGAGTGGCCGCTTCCTGCCAGTTGCCGTCATTCGACCGTGACGCTTTTGGCCAGGTTTCTCGGCTTGTCCACATCCGTCCCCCTTGCAACCGCCGTGTGATACGCCAGCAACTGCAGCGGCACCACATGCAGCAGCGGCGACAAGGCGCCGTAGTGCTCGGGCATGCGGATCACGTTGATGCCTTCGCCGCGTTCAATGCGCGTGTCGCCGTCGGCCAGCACGTAGAGCACGCCACCTCTGGCGCGCACCTCGTGCATGTTGCTCTTGAGCTTTTCCAGCAAGGTGTCGTTCGGTGCCACTGTCACGACTGGCATGGCGCTGGTCACCAGCGCCAGCGGGCCGTGTTTGAGTTCACCGGCCGGGTAGGCTTCGGCGTGGATGTAGCTGATTTCCTTGAGTTTCAAGGCACCTTCGAGTGCAATCGGGTAGTGCAGGCCGCGACCCAGGAACAAGGCGTTCTCCATCCGGGCGAAATCCTGCGCCCAGGCGATGACCTGGGGCTCGAGCGCCAGAACCGCCTGCAGCGCCACCGGCAGGTGCCGCATGGCCTTGAGGTGATCGTCTTCCTGCTCCTGGCTCAGGCGGCCGCGGCTTTGTGCCAGTGCCAGCGTGAGCAAAAACAGTCCGGCCAACTGGGCAGTGAAGGCCTTGGTTGACGCCACACCGATCTCGATGCCGGCGCGTGTGATGTAGGCCAGCTTGCATTCGCGCACCATGGCGCTGGTAGCCACATTGCAGATCGTCAGCGTATCCAACATGCCCATGCTTTGCGCGTGGCGCAATGCAGCCAGCGTGTCCGCGGTTTCGCCCGACTGGGTGATGGTCACGACCAGGGTCTTCGGGTTGGGCACCGAGGTGCGATAGCGATATTCGCTGGCCACTTCCACCTGGGTCGGTATGCCTGCAATGCTCTCGAGCCAGTACTTGGCGGTACAGCCGCTGTAGTAGCTGGTGCCGCAGGCCAGGATCAGCACCGAGTCGATCTCCTTGAACACGCGCGCCGCGCTGGCGTCGGCACCGTCGAACAGTTCGGGCACGATGCCCTGCACACCTTCGAGCGTGTCGGCGATGGCGCGTGGCTGCTCGAAGATCTCCTTTTGCATGTAGTGGCGGTAAGGGCCCAGTTCGGCTGCGCCGCTGTGCGCCAGCACAGTCCTGACCGGGCGCTTGGCCGGCTCCACCGGTTTGTGCGCCTTGTCGACCAGCCAGTATTTGCCCAGCTGGATGTCGACCACATCACCCTCCTCCAGATAGACGATCTGGTCGGTCACACCGGCCAGGGCCATTGCGTCGCTGGCCAGAAAATGCTCCTGACCGTCTTTGCCCACACCCAGGATCAGCGGCGAGCCGGCCCGTGCACCAATCAGTCGCTGCGGTTCGTCCTTGCAGAACACCGCAATCGC
>JBKJRR010000045.1:0-11769 GCA_046594635.1 Burkholderiaceae bacterium | reverse complement strand
ATGACCGGCACCATAGGTGATGACGGTGTCGATGACCGGTTTGAGCGGCTCGGACACGAAGGCCTGCAGCACATGGCTCTCGATCGGCAGCTTCAGCCCTGCCAGGCCGGCGACAACTCCGGAATGGCCGGCAACGGCGATCCCGACCTGTCCGGCGCCGATGTCGCCGCGGGTCGTGCGCACCGATACGATCCGGTTGCCCTCGCGCTTGAATCCCTGGACCTCGCAGTTCTGGATGATGTCCACGCCCAGCGCGGACGCGGCCCGTGCATAGCCCCAGGCGACGGCGTCATGGCGCGCCGTGCCGCCGCGGCGTTGCATCAGACCGCCGAAAATCGGAAAGCGCGCGGCGTCGGAGCAGTCCAGGTACGGCACGAAGCGCGCGATCTCGGCCCGTGTCATCCATTCGCAGTCGATGCCGTTGAGCCGCATCTGGTTGCCGCGTCGGAAATACTGGTCGCGCTGGCTTTCGGTGTGGGCCAGATTCAGTACCCCGCGCGGGCTGAACATGACGTTGTAGTTCAGTTCCTGCGACAACTGGTGCCACAGCTTGAGCGACCACTCGTAGAAATGCGCGTTGTCGTCGAGCATGTAGTTCGAGCGCACGATGGTCGTGTTGCGGCCGGTATTGCCGCCACCGATCCAGCCCTTTTCGAGCACCGCGACATTCTTGATGCCATGGTTCTTGGCCAGGTAGAACGCAGTAGCCAGGCCATGCCCACCACCGCCAATGACAACGACGTCGTATTGTTTCTTGGGCTCCGGATTGCGCCATGCCATGGGCCAGCCGGTATGGCCGCGCAGCGCCTGCCGAGCCAGGGAAAAGACCGAATACTTCATTTTGATGAGTATCTCCGCGCAACTTCGGGCGCAGCAACTTCAATCATGGCGAGGCGGATAGAGTATTATTATTATTGATACTCATGCCGGAAAGGTCTTAAAATGCTTCGTCCCCGGAAACCTTCCGGCCCAAGCCCTGATCGCGCTGCGGCCTTGTCCGTGAATGGCCTGGAGGCGGTGTTGGCTGTCGCCGCGACCGGCAGTATGTCGGCCGCAGCTCAGCGCCTGTCGTGCAGCCAGTCGTCGGTCTCGCAATTGGTGTCGCAGGCAGAGTCCATTTTGGGCTGCGCATTGTTCGACCGTTCGCGTCGCCCTTTTCGCACCACCGTGGAGGGCAGCGAACTGACGCGGCAGGCGACGCGCATCCTGCGTGACCTCAGCGCCTTGCCGCAGCAGGTCGCCGCCCTGAGCGAGCGGCCTTCGCTGCGCATGGCGATGATCGATTCGTTCGCCGACACGATCGGCCCTGATCTGATCCGCTTTGCGGCACAAAGCGCCGGCGATCTGTTCATCTCCCAGGGGCTGACACCGGCGCATATCAACGATCTGCAGGAGCGGCGCGTCGATCTGGTGGTTTCCGGTGACGCTCTTGACGAAATCGATGGATTGTTCCGGTTCCCCTTGCTGACCGAGAAGTTCGTGCTGCTGCTGCCCGAGGCAAGCCGTTGGAATCCATCCAGCGGCAAACTGGCCGATCTGGCCCGGAGCCTCTCGTTCATCCGCTATAGCAGTCGCTCGTCCACGGGCGCGATCGTTGAGCGCTACCTGCGCGTGGCGCGGGTGCCCACCGGCAGGCGCATCGAGGTCGACAACGCGGACATGATGTGTGCGCTGGTGGCCAGCGGAATTGGTTGGGCGATCACGACGCCGCTGCATATATTGCAAGGCCTTTCACGCCTGGGTGGCGTGGCGGTGCACAAGTTGCCGAGCCCGACGCCCGAACGGCAGGTCACCCTGGTCACGCGCGAGGGCGAATGGGAGCAGACCGCGGCGCGGTTGGCGGCCGAGGCCCGCCGACTGCTGACAGACAAGTTCTTGCCGGAGCTGGTGGACAAACTGCCCGAACTGGCCAGCGAGATCAGTGCCACGCACGCATGACCGGGTCTTGCCAAGATACGGCCATGGTTTCGGAGCGCGTCATAGCTAGGGATTTCCCTGCTTTCTGCATCACCGCGCCGATTCAGGCCAAGTTTCGCTAGGACACATCACTATCATGTGCAAGAATAGTGATGCCGGTTGCGAGGAAGTAGCCGGGCGCGTTCCCCTCTGGCGCTCCACGACGCGCGGCGCATCAACAGGAGTCACTGTGCACAGCATCAATTTCTTGCGTCGGAAATGGCTTGGCGTATTTGCGGGCCTGGCGCTCTTCGCGGCTGGAACGGCTTGGGCACAAGTCGACACCATGGCCAGCATCAAGCAAAAAGGCAAGATGGTCGTCGGCGTCAAGGCCGACTACAAACCCTACGGGTACACCGACCCGTCCGGCAAGATCGTCGGACTGGAGATCGACCTGGCGAACGATATTGCCAAGCGCCTCGGTGTGCAGATAGAACTGGTGCCTGTGGTGGCGGCCAACCGGATGGAATTCGTCAAGCAGGGCCGCATTGACATGATGATCGCGACCATGGCTTACCGTCCCGACCGCGCCGAGGTGGTCAGTATTCCGCAGCCGCTGTATTACGCCGGCGCGGCAAATGTCTTCGCCAAGAAAAGTTCGGGTCTGAAGAATTGGGCCGACCTGAAAGGCAAACCGGTCTGTGGCATCCAGGGTGCGTATTACAACCGCCGCACCGGCGAAGAGTTCGGTGCCCAGATGGTCGTTTTCAAGGGTGTGACCGAGGCGATGGCGGCGCTGGAGGCCGGTAACTGCGTTGGAACCGTGTTCGATACGACCTATTTCGCCGGCCTGGCGGATGCCAAGTGGGCCGACTACGCGATGGTGTTGCCTTCTATCGATCCCGAGCCATGGGGACTGGGTGTGCGCAAGGAAGACGCCAAGTTCACCGCCTTCATCAGTGACGTGACCAAGGAATGGCACAAATCCGGATTCATCATCGATCTGGAGAAAAAGTGGGGCATTCCGGTCTCGCCGTTCCTGCTGGAGCAACAGGCGAAATTCAAGTAAGTCCGGTTGTGGCCAGCGCGACCTTAAGTAGGCGATCTACGTGCCCCTGACGCAGCTGCTGCTGAGGGGCGTCGCGCCCTATGCCGGTCAGTCCGGCCGGGAGCCTTGGCGTGGATGAGGTCGCCGCGTGGTTCAAATGGCTGCATGAGACCAGTGGCATCAAGCTGACTATCTTTTACGACAGCTATGATCGCGCGCGGTTTCTCAAGGGGTTCGCCACCACACTGGAGCTATCGGCTTATTGCCTGGTACTGAGCATGGCGCTGGGTGCGCTGCTGGCCTGGTTGGTCGGTTCGCGCTCTGCGATCGTGCGCCGTTGCACGAACGGATTCGTGCAGTTGTTTCGCAACACGCCGCCGCTTGTCCAGCTGTATTTCTTCTATTTTGCGCTTGGCCCGCTGTTGCCCAAGGTCGGCGGCATGCCGATGTTCGGGTCGATGGGCTGGGCCGTGATATCGCTGACCTTGCTGGAAGCAGCTTTCGTCGCGGAGATCTTCCGCGCAGGCATCGAAGCCGTGCCGAAGGCAATGACCGAGGCAGCGCAATCGCTGGGGTATTCGCGCGCGCAGATTTTCCGTCTGATCGTGTTGCCGCTGGCGCTGCGTGTCACGATGCCAGCGATGACTAACAATCTGGTGAACCTGGTCAAGACTACGACGCTGGCCTATGCCATCGCCGTACCGGAGTTGTTATATATGTCAGCCCAGATCTGGTCTGAACAGGTCAACGTGCCGGAGATGATGGTTGTCGTGCTGATCAGCTATGTGGCCATCGTGGGTGTCATCACGCAGCTCATGCACAGGCTCGAGGTCCGGCTAAGGGTCCCGGGATTCGGACAATGAACCAGCGCAGTGACCGCCTGGACGTGATGCTGCCGCTGCGCCTGGGCGCGCAGCAACGCTGGACCAGCGACCGTTCCAGCGGCAGCGAACTGTTCACCGCTCGCACCGGCATATTGCTGCTGGCCATGCTGGTCACCTCGGTGGCGGTGGCGCAGGTGCAGGCGCGCGACCCCAACGCCAATGTGCTCGACCTGCTCGTCAAGTGGACGCCACTGCTGGCCAAGGGGTTTGGCTTCAACCTCCTGATCAGCGCAATGGCGATGCTAGTAGGCACGGTGGCAGGTCTGTTGCTCGGACTCGCGCGCATCTCGCTTTTGGCGCCGGTGCGCGGCACCTCCTGGATCGTGGTGCAGTTCTTCCGCAATTCGCCGTGGCTGGTGCTGCTGTTCTTCGTCATGTTCCTGATGCCGTTCGAGTTTCATATCGGCGGCCTGACAGTGCCATTTCCCGACTGGATCAAGGCCACGCTCGGGCTGGCGCTGCCGATCATGGCGAACTTCGCCGAGATCGTGCGTGGTGCCGTGCAGTCGATCCCGTCGGCGCAATGGGAGGCGGCGCGGTCGCTGGCGTTCTCGCGGCGCCAGATCCTGTGGCAGATCATCCTGCCGCAGTGCATCAAGCGCATGTTGCCGCCCTGGATGAACTGGTACGCGATCCTGACCATGGCCACGACACTGGCCTCGATCGTCGGTGTCAGCGAAGTCATGACGATCGTCGGGCGTGTTACGGCCGCCGAAGGGCGCACCGACCTTTTGATTCCGATCTACAGCTATGTTTTGCTGTGGTTTTTCATCTACTGTTATCCGATCGCGCTCTGGACCCAACGGCTCGAGTTGCGATTTGCCGAACGCTGAACCGGGAGTTCCATGGACCTTGAACCATTCCTGCACTTGCACGGCATCACGCTGCAGCGCCATTCGCACCCCGCCGTCATGACCTGTGCCGAGTCTGATCTGCTGGTTCCCAGGCTCCCTGGCGCCAAGGCCAAAAACCTTTTCCTGCAGGCAAAGAAGTCGCAGCGCCACCTGCTGGTCACGGTTGCGTCAGACCGATCGGTCGATCTGGCCCGGCTGGGCGAAGTCCTGGGCGTCGGACGCCTGGGTTTTGCCTCTGCCGCGCGACTGGCCAGCCACCTGGGTGTGACCCCCGGTGCGGTCAGTTTGCTGGGACTGGTCAACGACACGGCACACGCGGTCGAATTCGTGATCGACCGCAGCCTGTGGGAGGCAGACGCAGTTCAGGCCCATCCGTTGGTGAACACGGCGACGGCCATCGTCCCGCATGCCGACCTGGTGCGATTCCTGGCCGCCAGCGGCCATGCTGCGCGTGTCGTCGATGTTCCGGTCAGGACGCCTGAAGAGGTGGCGGAATGACCACGGCGCATTCTGGTAATCCCCTGGTACGGATCGTCGACGTGCACAAGTCGTTTGGCGAGGTGGGTGTGTTGCATGGCGTATCTATGACGGTGCACGCTGGCGAGGCGGTCTGTGTCATTGGCCCTTCGGGATCGGGCAAATCGACGTTGTTGCGTTGCATCAATGGCCTGGCAGGCATCGACAAGGGCGAGATATTCGTCGGTTCGCATGCGGTGCACCAGTTGCATAAAGACGCGGAAATGATTGCCTTGCGCAAGGACGTGTCGATCGTCTTTCAGCAATACAACCTGTTCCCGCACAAGACCGCGCTGGAGAACATCATGATGGCGCCAATTCAGGTCTTGCGCCAGCCCCGCGATGAAGTCGAGGCGCAGGCGCGCGAATTGCTGAAAAAGGTGCGACTTGCCGGCAAGGAAAACAGCTATCCGGGCGAACTGTCCGGCGGGCAGCAGCAGCGCGTGGCAATCGCGCGTGCACTGGCCATGCGTCCGCAGGTGATGCTGTTCGACGAGGTCACGGCGGCGCTCGATCCCGAGACCCGCAAGGAAGTTCTGCTCACGATCCGCCAACTGGTCGAAGAGGGGTTGACGTCGATCCTTGTCACGCACGAGATGGCGTTTGCGCGGGAAATTTCGCACAACGTGTTTTTCACCGACCACGGAGTGATCGTCGAACACGGATCGCCTGAGCAGATTTTTGGTGATCCGCAGCAGGCGCGTACGCGCGAATTCCTCGAGCAGGTGCACTGACTTCTCGGCGCATGCCGCGCCCTGCACGGGTGTTGCAGGTCTCGTGTTGCGCGCGGGCCGTTGGTGCCGGCAACAAGCCCGTCCGTGGTGCGGGCGCACTTGCGCGCCCAAGGCCACTTTCTCGCGGGCTGGTGCCGAGCCGATCGCTGGAATGGCATGTCCGAAAACCTTTTTCCAGGATCTCGTTTTCGGATAACGCATTTTCCGGATTACCGCGTGGTCTGCCCTGCGACAAAGTGTGACGCACGCCACTGCGCAGTTGGACATGTACGTTCAGACCCGCACCACCCGCCCTGGATTCATCAGGTTGGTCGGATCGAGCGCACGTTTGATGGCGCGCATCATGTCCAGTGCCACCGGCGACTTGTAGCCGGGCAACTTGTCGACCTTCAGGCTGCCGATGCCGTGTTCGGCCGAGATTGAGCCACCAAATCGGGTCACCGAATCGAACACTATGGCGTTGACCGTAGTCTCGTGCGCGCGCAGGAAGGCGCCGGCATCCACGCCTTCAGGTGCCTGCACGTTGTAATGCAGGTTGCCATCGCCCAGATGGCCGAAGTCGACCATGCGGACTCCGGGCAGGGCCGCTTGCAGCGCCGCGTCGGTGACGCGTACGAACTCGGGGATGCGCGAGATCGGGATCGAGATGTCGTGCTTGATGTTCAGGCCTTCCATGGCCTGGGCCATGGGCAGGTTTTCTCGGATCTGCCACAAGGCCTTGGCCTGCGACAGGCTTTCGGCCACCACACCATCGGTAATACAGCCTTGTTCCATGCCGGCCTCGAGCAGGCGCTCGAACTGGGTGCGTGCATGGGCTTCGGATTCGTGATCCGACACTTCAAGCAATACGCACCAGGGCGTGGACTCGTACAGAGGTACCCTGGACGCCGGCATGTGGCGTGCGACCAGCGACAGCGCGAATTGCCCCATGACTTCGAAACCGGTCAGACCGGCGCCCAGGGTCTTGTGCGCCAGGCCAAGCAACTCCACCGCCTGCTCCATCGTTGGCACGGCCGCCCAGGCCGTGAGTTGCGCCGCCGCAAGCGGTACCAGTTTCATGGTCGCCGCGGTAATCACACCCAGCGTGCCTTCCGCTCCGATCAGCAGGTTGCGCAGGTCATAGCCGGTGTTGTCCTTGCGCAGACCGGACAGGCCGCTCCAGACAGTGCCTTGCGCGGTGACGACTTCCAGCCCCAGACACGAATCGCGGGTATTGCCGTAACGCACGACCTGGGTTCCGCCAGCGTTGGTGCCCAGGTTGCCGCCAATGGTGCAACTGCCTTCAGATGCCAAACTGATTGGAAGCAGGAAGCCGGCGGCGCGGGCGGTTTCCTGCAGCGTTTGCAGAATACAACCCGCCTGGGCCGTGAGCGTCGAATTGCCGGCGTCCAGTGCCAGCACCTTGTTCAGCCGCTGCAGGTTGAGCACGATCTGTTTTCCCGATGCATCGGGCACAGCACCCACAACCATGCTGGTGTTGCCGCCTTGGGGCACGATGCTGATGCCGGTCGCAGCCTGCCAGCGGGCGCAGGTGGCCACCACCGCTGCCACCTCTTCGGTCGAGCCCGGCTTGACAACGGCCAGCGCCACGCCCTGGCTGCGTTTGCGCCAGTCCTGCTCCCAGGCGCTCAGATCGGCAGCGGGGTCGTCATGGGTCAGCACATGCGGCGTACCAACGATGGCGCGCAGTTCGTCGATCAGGTGGGCGGTGGAGTCGGTCATGCGAAAGTTCAGGCTTGCTCGGTGACGGCGGTCGTGTCGTTCACGACTGCTGCATGGTTGCGCAGGCGCAGGCGGACATGCAGCGCGCAGGCGACAAACAGGATGCAGCACAACAACACCTGGATCAGTGCCAGCCAGTTGCCCGGTGGTTTGTCGCCCCAGGCGCGCACCACGCCTTCGGTGAAGTACAGCCAGACCATCAGGCTGACCCAGCGGTAGGTGTACATGCGGTTTTTCAGCAGGCCGGCCAGCGGAATACACAGGGGCAGCACCTTCAGGGCCAGCCAGGAGCCCCCCGGACGCAGCGGCGCCAGCCAGAGCTCCCAGGCCAGGCCCAGCAGGATCATTCCGACCAGGCTGCCCACGGCCAGGGTGCGGGTCAGGGAGACGGTTTTGTCGGGCTGTTTCATGCTGGTGGCATCATACCGGCCATGCGAATGCCCCCTGAACCCCGCACCCTGCTGGAGGACCTCCTTCGATTCCCCTGGAGAAACACGGCGCTCACGCTGCGCGAGCGCTTCAGGGAAGACAGTCTGGGCCTGACAGCCAGCAGCCTGACTTTCACGACCACTATCGCGCTGGTGCCACTGTTCACAGTGGCGCTGGCCATCTTCACTGCGTTTCCGATGTTCGGCAAGTTGCAGGTGGTTTTGCAACGCTGGCTGGTGGACAACCTGGTCCCCGACGCGATCGCGCGCCAGGTGCTCGGTTACCTGACGCAGTTTGCCAAGCAGGCGAGCCAACTGGGCAGCGTGGGCCTGGTGTTCTTGCTGGCCACAGCGCTGGCCTTGATTCTGACCATCGATCGCACCTTGAACGGCATCTGGCGGGTGCGGCGCAGACGCCGGCTGGCGCAGCGCATCCTGGTGTACTGGGCGGCCCTGACGCTCGGGCCGCTGGTGCTGGGTGCCAGTATCACCATGACCTCGTTCGCCGTGACGGTGTCGCGCGATCTCGCTGGCGGCGCCCTTACCGGCCTGGGCCTGTTGCTCGACACCGTGCAGTTCGCCATTCTGGCCGGGGGTGCGGCGGCCATGTATTACTACGTACCCAATACCCGGGTCAAATGGGCGCATGCCTGGGCTGGTGGCATCTTCGCCTCGGTGGTGATGGAGCTGGCCAAAAAGCTGCTGGTGCTCTACCTGGCCAAGGTGCCGACCTACTCCGTGGTGTACGGCACATTCGCAACAGTGCCGATCCTGCTGGTGTGGATCTACCTTGCCTGGGTCATCCTGTTGCTGGGCGCTGTGATCGCGGCTTATCTACCCAGCCTGCTATCGGGTGTGGTGCAACGCGACGAGGGCCCTGGCTGGCGTTTTCAGCGCGCGCTGGAGATCGTGCGCCTGTTACTTCAGGCGCGTGCGACTGCGGCGCACGGATTGACCGTCGCGCAGCTGGGCAAAGCCTTGCGGGTCAGTGTGCTGGGGGTTGAGTCGACGCTGCAGACCTTGGTTGAACTCGACTGGGTTGCCCGGCTCGAAGACGATGCCGGAGCTGCAGGAATCCGCTACGTGTTGCTGGCCGAACCCGAGCAGACTGCGCTCGAACCACTGGCCTACCAGCTGCTGCTGCATCGCAACAAAGCCACCGATCCGTGGTGGCGCGTCACGCAAGTGGCCAACACCCGCCTGTCCGATGTGTTGTAAGCAAGCCGACTCTGGGTGGACGGGGGTAGCGCAGATACAAAGGAGCGTCTGGGCAGCCTTGCACTGCGTCCGTCAGCGCACCGAAAAAGGCGCTCGCAGAAATCCCCGAAATCGCGCGCGCCCACCCCGTACCGGCGACTGCGTGAGCCGGTAATCCGGGAATCGATCCAGAAACCGGCCGATCGCGATCCGACCTTCGAGCCGCGCCAGGCTGATGCCCGCACACTGGTGAATGCCGAATCCGAATGCCAGATGCCGGTTATTGCGGCGTTTCAGATCGAGCCGTTCAGCCTGCGCAAATTGCGCCGGGTCGCGGTTGGCTGCGCCAATGCACAAGGTGAGCAGCGCACCGGCGGGCAGTTGGACACCACCGATCTGGCAGTCGGCCAAGGCGCGCCGGTTGCCCAGCTGGTTGGAGGACTCGAAGCGCAGGAACTCGTCGACCGCGGCATCCATGTGTGGTGCCAGCAACGCCGGATCGCTGCGGTAATGCGCGATGCGACTCAGCAACTCGACCTTGGCGCCGGGCCAGTCTTGCAGGCATGCCAACGCGTTGCCGATCAGGTTGGTGGTGGTCTCATGTCCGGCGTTGAGGATGAAGATGCAGTTGTGCAGCAGTTCGGCCTCTGACAGTCGGCCGCCGTCGGGATCGTCTGCGGTGCCCGCCTCACCCTGGATCAGCCGGGTCAGTACATCGTGTTCCGGGTCGCCGGGCTGGCGGCGCCGATCAGCGACCAACAGCTTGAGATATTCGAGGAAATCGGACACGCTGCGGTTGCCCAGCGCTTCCTGCTCCGGGGTCAATGCGGGTTCCAGTGCGCCGAGAATGGCCAGCGACCAGCCGCGCAACGGTCCGCGGTCGGCATGGGGCACGCCCAGCAGATTGCCGATCACCTCGACCGGTATCGCGCTGGCAAAGCCGGCGATCAGGTCGCCACCGCCTTGGTCCTCGATGGTGTCGAGCAGCTGGTCGACCAGGCGCACAAGTCCGGGTTCCATCTCGCGGATGGCGCGGCGGGTCAGCGCTACCATGATGAGTTTGCGCACCCGGGTATGCAGCGGTGGGTCGTTGAACACCAGGCTGTGGGTGTGGTGGGCGAACAGTGGCGCGTCGTCGTCGCGTGCCGTCTGTTCTTGCCAGGCGCGGTGCAGGTATTTGGGCGCGAACTCCACCTTCTTGTCCGAGCTGAAGCTGCGTCCGTCGCGATAGACCGCGATCAGGTCTTCGTAGCGGGTCAGGAACCAGCTGCCGTCGGGCATGTGGTGCACCGGGTCGGTGGTTCGCAGCAGATCGTAGACCGGATACGGGTTTGCATAAAAATCGACCGGCAAGGCGCGCAGGTCGAACTTGTCTGCTATTTCGCGCGCCCGCGCTGGAACCATCAGAGGCGTGATCACTGCTTGTGACGCAGCCGTCATATACCCAGAAAATCCTTCATGGCCATCAGCACCGCATCGGGCGACTCGGCCATCATGTTGTGCCCACCGGGCACCATCACCACCTTGCCATGCGTGGCGGCGCGTACCAGCGACTGCGCTGCCTTGACCGGTGTCATCTGGTCGCCCTGGCCGAGCACAAACAGTGTTGGCGCGGTTACCTCGGCCATCGCCGCATCACCGGCGGTGTACGCATCGCAGGCTTGAAAGCCGACATGGAAGATATTGACCCGCGGGTTGCTGGCCAGCACGCGGCGCATCAGCGCCTTGTTGTTGCCGTAGAGCCAGGTGCCCGGCCCCAGCGACGAAGGAGGCGGCGCCAGAGTGGAGTGCGAAAAGATGTTGACCATGGCAATCGCCTTTTCCGGATTGCTTTGAGACGCTTCGAGCAGTGCCGGGGCCACCTTCATCGGGAATGCCGTGCCCACCAGCACCAGGTGGCTGACCCGATCGGGCGAGCGTGCAGCGGTCTGCAGTGCGATCAGCGAACCAAAGCTGTGGCCGATCAACGCGGCCTGGGTCAGGCCGGCTGCGTTCATCAGCGCCAACACAAAATGGCTGGCAGCCTCGACGCTGGCCGGTGGCTCACCGCCGCTTTGGCCATGGCCGGGCAGGTCGACCGCCAGCACATTCCAGCCATGGTGGGCCAGATAGCGGGTCTGCAGGGTCCAGACACTGTGATCGTGGAGCACGCCATGGAGAAAGATGACAGTCGGTTTGGCGGGGTCGAAAACCTTGCCGCCGGTGTAGCAGAAGGTCTTGCTGCCGTTGACATTGAGTTCCATCAGGCACCCGCCCTTTCTGCCGCACGCAGTGCACGTTTGAGGTCCTCCAGCAGGTCGGCAGGGTCTTCCAGACCGATCGACAAGCGTATCGTGCCCTGGGTAATGCCGCCCAGCGCCAGCGCATCGTCGCTCATGCGGAAATGGGTGGTGCTGGCTGGATGAATCACCAGCGAGCGGCAGTCGCCGACGTTGGCCAGGTGGCTGAACACCTGCAAGGTGTCGACAAAGGCCTTGCCTTGCTCCCGGC
>JBKJRR010000351.1:0-13887 GCA_046594635.1 Burkholderiaceae bacterium | reverse complement strand
GACAGCCAACTTCCGACAAGATGTTGGTGCCAGAGCAAAAATTGCTGCGCAATTTCTTGGTCTGGCACACAAGTTCTCAGATTCGAACCGCAATCCCTCTCGCACGCATGTGCTGCTTGGCCTGACCGACGCTGAATTCACCGTAATGGAATATGCTGGCTGCCAACACCGCGTCGGCTCCGCCAAACAGGATGCCGTCGGCCAGGTGATCGAGGTCGCCCACCCCGCCGGAGGCGATCACCGGAACATCAACCGCGTGGCTGACCGCTCGGGTGAGTTCCAGGTCGAAACCGGACTTGGTGCCGTCACGGTCCATGCTGGTAAGGAGTATTTCGCCTGCGCCGCGCTGTGCCATCTCCGTGGCCCATGCGACGGCATCGCGGCCGGTGTTGGTACGCCCGCCATGGCTGTAGACGTCCCACCCCGAGCCCGCAACCGTGCCGTCGGTCCCGACCCGCTGTTCCTGCGCGTCCGTGCGACGTTTGGCGTCAATAGCCACCACAATACATTGCGAACCGTATTTGCCGGATACATCATCGATCAGTTGCGGATTGGCGATAGCCGCAGAATTGAAGCTGGTTTTGTCCGCGCCGGCGTTGAGCAAACGGCGCACGTCTTCGACCGAGCGCACACCACCTCCAACCGTGAGCGGTATGAAAACCTGACTGGCAACCGCTTCGATGATGTGAAGGATCAGGTCACGCCCATCGCTGGTGGCGGTGATGTCGAGGAATGTGAGTTCGTCGGCACCTTGCTCGTTGTAGCGCGCCGCAATCTCGACCGGATCACCGGCGTCGCGCAGCGATACGAAATTGACACCCTTGACCACCCGCCCACCGGTGACGTCCAGACAAGGAATGATGCGCTTGGCCAGCATGCGAGGCTGCCGGGCTCAGCCGTTGAGTTCGTCGGCTCTCGCCTGGGCCGCGGTGAAGTCCAGGTCGCCGCTATAGATGGCCCGACCGCAGATCACACCTTCGACGCCTTCGGCTTCCACCTCGCACAGGGCCTCGATGTCGGCCATTTTGCTCAGGCCGCCAGATGCGATGACCGGTATCGTCAGGGCTTGCGCCAGTTTGACCGTGGCCTCGATATTGATGCCTGACAACATGCCGTCGCGACCGATATCGGTGTAGATGATGGCCTCAACGCCGTAATCCTCGAACTTCTTGCCCAGGTCGACCACGTCGTGGCGCGTCAGCTTGCTCCAGCCATCGGTGGCGATCTTGCCGTCCTTGGCATCAAGTCCGACGATGATGTGGCCGCCGAAAGCGGTACATGCGTCCTGCAGGAAACCGGGGTTCTTGACTGCTGCCGTGCCAATGATGACGTAGCGCAGACCGGCATCCAGGTAGCGCTCCACCGTGTCCAGGTCACGGATGCCGCCGCCCAATTGCACGTCGATCTCGCTGCCAACTTCCTTGAGGATGCGCCGAATCGCCACTTCATTCTTGGGATGACCGGCGAACGCCCCGTTGAGATCGACCAGGTGCAGCCGCCGCGCACCCTTGTTGACCCAGTTGCGCGCCATTTGCGCAGGGTCTTCGCCGAAAGTGGTGGACTGGTCCATATCGCCCTGCTTGAGGCGAACACAGTGACCGTCTTTCAAATCAATCGCAGGAATGAGCAGCATGGTGCGCGAAAAGGGGGAAAGAGGGAATCAGGGCTTCCAGCTCAGGAAGTTGCGGTAAAGCGCGAGGCCTTGGTCAGAACTCTTTTCGGGATGAAATTGCGTTGCGAAAATATTATCGCGTGCAACCGCCGCCGTAAAGCGGCCTCCATAGTCGGCCTCGCCTGCGCTGTGGTGCGCATCAGACGGTCTCGCGTAGAAACTGTGCACGAAATAGTAGTAACTTGCGTCCGGTATGCCTTCCCACAGGGCGTGCGGCCGACCCTGGGGACGGGTCTGGTGCACCTGGTTCCAGCCCATTTGTGGCACCTTGTAGCGGCTTCCATCGGGCTGCAATCGTCCGCGCAGGTCGAAGCGCACGACCCGTCCGGGGATCAGTCCCAGCCCCGGCGTCCCGTCCGGGCCTTGTGGTTTGCTGCCCTCCTGGCTGTGGTCGAGCAGCATCTGCATGCCGACGCAGACACCGAACAAGGGCTTGTTGCGCGCAGCCGCCAGCACCGGTTCCAGTAAGCCTGACTCGCGCAATTCGCGCATGCAGTCGGCTATCGCGCCTTGCCCGGGAAGCACGATGCGTTCGGCCGCAAACACCTGGTCCGGATCGGCGGTCACTACGACCCGGTGCCCGTCGTGTGCTGCCGCCACTTCGACCGCGTTTGCTACCGAGCGCAGATTACCCATGCCGTAGTCCACCACGGCCACCACACCCCGCGTCGCGGTCATCACCATGCCAGGTCACCCATGTTCATTGATCCCCAGGACTTGTCAGTACTCTCAAGCAAATGCGGATTTGCCACTTTACGTGACCCTTGTGGGCTGCAATGAAGCAGTCATGTCCCGGGGGCGCTCAGAGTGAGCCCTTGGTCGACGCGATGCTGCCCGACGCACGCGGATCGACTTCAACCGCAGCGCGCAAAGCACGCGCAAATGCCTTGAACACTGTCTCGGCCTGGTGGTGCGCGTTTTCCCCGCGCAGATTGTCGATATGAAGTGTCACCAGGGCATGGTTGACAAATCCTTGAAAAAATTCGTGCGCCAGTTGGCTGTCGAAGCCGCCAATCATGCCGCTCTTGAACGGCACATGCATTACCAATCCCGGACGGCCGGAAAAGTCAATCACCACACGACTCAAGGCCTCGTCCAGCGGCACATAGGCGTGTCCGAAGCGTCGGATACCCTTGCGGTCGCCCAACGCCCTGTGCACGGCCTGACCCAGCGTGATACCGACATCCTCGACCGTATGGTGACCGTCGATATGCAGATCGCCATCGGCCTGGACATCCAGGTCGATCAGGCCATGACGTGCGATCTGGTCCAGCATGTGATCAAAGAAGCCAATGCCGGTATGCAGACGCGATTGACCGGTTCCGTCCAGGTTGATGCGCACCGTGATCCGGGTTTCCGCCGTGTTGCGCGTGACTTCGGCGTGCCGCGGCGCGACCGATGGGATGGCTGGGGATTCCGGGTTCATAGACATTCCTTCAGGGCTTGGAGCATCGCACGATTTTCGTCGGCTGTGCCGACCGTCAGGCGCAGGCAGTTGCGCAACAGTGGATGCATGGCCGACACGTCCTTGACCAGCACGCCACGTGCACGCATGGCGACGAATGCGGCGGTTGAAGCGCCGGAGCCTGCCGACCCCACGTCGGGCAGTCGCACCAGCAGCATATTGGCATCGCTGCGAAAGCAGCGCACGCCTGGCAGCGCGGACAGTTGCTCCACCAGCCACACGCGCTGTGCCACGATGTCGCGCGCCTGCCCGGCAAACACCTCGGCATGCTCGAGGGCGAACAGCGCACACTCCGCATTGAGCACACTGATGTTGTAAGGCGGCCTGACCTTGTTGACCTCGGCGATCAGCGACGCGCGCCCGATGAGGTAGCCGATACGCACGCCGGCCAGTCCGAACTTGCTCATCGTACGCATCAGCAGCACATTGTCATGGGCCGCCAGGCGATCGATGAAACTGCATCCGGCAAACGGCTGGTAGGCCTCGTCGATCACCACCAGGCCAGGCGCAGCCGCTATCAGCCGGTCCATCACCTTGGCGTCCCACAGGTTGGCCGTGGGATTGTTCGGATACGCCAGGTACAGGATGCCGGGCTGATGCGCCTCGATCGCCTGCAGCATCGCGGCCTCATCGAGCGAAAAATCCTCGGTCAACGCAACGCCGACAAAGCGCAGACCCTGCAACTGCGCACTCATGCGGTACATGACAAAGCCGGGCACCGGTGCCAGGATAGTGGCGCCCGGCACATCGCAGGCTATGGCCAGCAGGGAGATCAGTTCGTCGGACCCGTTG
Source organism: Burkholderiaceae bacterium (assembly GCA_046594635.1). Lineage (GTDB taxonomy): Bacteria > Pseudomonadota > Gammaproteobacteria > Burkholderiales > Burkholderiaceae_C > CAISIP01. Next base: position 9,958 of record JBKJRR010000351.1, on the reverse strand, counting down.
CCCAGCATCAGGTCGAATCCTTCCGGCACCTGGGCATGGCTCTTGAGCGCCGTGCGCAAGTCATCGATGCGGCCGTCAGGATAACGGTTCAGCGCCAGCGCACCGAGCCGTTGTCCCAACTGCTGCTGCAGTTCGGAAGACAGCCTGTGCGGATTTTCCATGGCATCGAGCTTGAGCAACCCACGCGAATCCTGCACCGCATAGGCAGACATGCCAGCCACATCCGAACGGATATGGCGTGTGATCAGTTCGGAAACAGTGGGCATTTCTCGGCTCTTATCGGAATCGGGGGAATCAGCAGTTGCAGGCAGGCCGCGCAGCAGCCGCGACAGGTGCCAGATCAGCAGCCATACGCCGACGTCAGGGCATTGCGTATCACCAGCTCGGCTGGCATATCCGCTTCATACAGGCCGGCATTGCGCCGCAGTTCGCCATCGTAAAGCGGCTTGGCCATGCGTGGCTCGACGCGCCGGCCGTTGAGACATACGGTCGGCTTGCCGCCGGAGCGGCCAGCATGGGCGTTGGCCTCGAGCACACCCTCCATCGCACCGACCAGATAGTACTGGACGTACAACACACCGTGTTCCTTGTCGGACGCCTCCAGCCCCCGCAAATCGCGAATGCTGATCGCGAAAACCTGCGTGGTGACCAGTGCCAGCATGACGGTCAGCAGACTCGATCGCAGGCGTGGTGCCATGGCTTGTATGCCGGCTAACTGCGCAATGCTTGGGTACATGTTTGTCATTTCAGCCTCATCTCCGCTGCTTTTGCATGGGCCTGCAAACCCTCACCATGTGCCAGAACCGACGCAACCCGGCCCAGCACCTGGGCACCGGCCGCAGTCACCTCGATCAGGCTGCTACGCTTTTGAAAATCGTAGACACCCAGTGGACTGGAAAACCGAGCGGTCGAGCCGGTCGGTAATACATGGTTGGGCCCGGCGCAATAGTCACCCAGACTCTCGCTGGTATAAGCCCCCAGGAAAATCGCGCCCGCGTGGCGCAGTAGCGGCTCCCAGCGATGCGGGTCATCGCTGCTGACCTCCAGGTGCTCCGGCGCGACGCGGTTGCTGATGGCACAGGCCTCTTCCATCGACCGAGTCTGCACCAGCACTCCCCGGCCGTTCAGCGAACTGGCGATGATGTCGCGGCGCGACATGTCCGGCAGCAACCTGGCTATGGCTGCCTGGACCTGATCGATATACGCCGCATCCGGACAAAGCAGGATGCTTTGCGCCAGTTCGTCGTGTTCGGCCTGGCTGAACAGATCCATCGCCACCCAGTCCGGCGGGGTGGATCCGTCGGCCAGCACCAGGATTTCACTGGGTCCGGCAATCATGTCGATGCCCACCGTACCGAACACGCGGCGCTTGGCCGCGGCCACATAGGCATTGCCCGGGCCGGTGATCTTGTCCACCCTGGGCACCGTTGCCGTGCCGTAGGCCAGCGCCGCCACCGCCTGCGCACCGCCGATGGCAAACACACGCGACACGCCGGCCACGTGGGCGGCGGCCAGCACCAGCGGATTGCGCTCACCCTTCGCGCCGGTACCACCTTTGGCTGCGGGCATGGGCACGACCATGATGATGTCCTGCACACCGGCAACATGGGCCGGGATGGCGTTCATCAGCACCGAGGGCGGATAGGCCGCCTTGCCACCCGGAACATAGATTCCGACCCGGTCCAGCGGGGTCACTTTCTGGCCCAGCAGGCTGCCATCGGCATCGCGGTAGCTCCAGCTCTGGCCACAGGCCAGTTTTTGCGCCTCGTGGTAACTGCGCACACGCGAGGCGGCAAACAGCAGTGCCTCGCGCTGCTCGGAGGGCAAAGCGTCAAAGGCCAGCTGCAGATCGCGCGCCGGGATTTCCAGCGCCGCCATGTCGGGTGCAGCAACGCCGTCAAATCGTGCGGTGTATTCCAGCACCGCGGCATCGCCACGCGCCTGCACATCGGCCAGGATTTCGGCCACACGCTGCTCGATGACCGCATCGGCCGCACTCGACCAGAACAGCCGCTGCGCGAACGCAGCCTCAAAGCCATCGTCTGCGCTGCTTAACCTCAGCGGCCTTGCCGAAACGCTCACTGGCGTACTTTCGCCCTTCGGGACGAGGGACAAGCTCATGCGGTCGCTCCTGCCGTGTTGCGTACTGCCGCCGCGAACGCATCGATGATGCGTCGCATTGCAGCGGGCTTGAGCTTGAGGGCCGCCTGGTTGACCACCAGGCGGGAGCTGATGTCCATGATCTGCTCCACCTCGACCAGATTGTTGGCGCGCAAGGTGTTTCCCGTGGAGACCAGGTCCACGATGGCATCGGCCAGGCCGGTCAGCGGCGCCAGTTCCATACTGCCGTACAACTTGACCAGATCGACATGCACGCCCTTGGCAGCGAAGAACTCGCGGGAAATCGCCATGTATTTCGTCGCCACTGTCAGGCGCGAGCCCTGACGCACACTGCAGGCATAGTCGAAGCCTGCGCGCACCGCCACGCTGATGCGACAGCGGGCGATCTGAAGGTCGATCGGTTGGTACAAACCCTCACTGCCATGCTCGAGCAAAGTGTCCAGACCGGTGATGCCGAGATCGGCGCCACCGTATTGCACATAGGTCGGTACGTCGGTTGCGCGCACCACCAGCACACGCACATCGGGTCGATTGGTGTCCAGGATCAGCTTGCGCGATTTTTCCGGGTCATCGAGTACCTCGATATCAGCTGCGCGCAGCAGCGGCAACGCGTCATCGAAGATGCGCCCCTTGGACAGGGCCAGTGTGATCATGTGGACTCCCTCGTCACGCTGACACGCGTTCGATATCGGCACCGAGCGCGCGCAACTTGGCTTCCATGCGGTCGTAGCCACGATCCAGGTGATAGATGCGGTCAACCACCGTCTCGCCTTCGGCCACCAGCCCGGCGATCACCAGGCTGGCCGATGCGCGCAGGTCGGTCGCCATGATGTTGGCACCGGACAGCCGCTCGACACCTTGCACGACCGAACGCCGACCATCGATCTGGATACGGGCACCCAATCGCACCAGCTCGTTGACATGCATGAAACGGTTCTCGAAGATGGTTTCGGTGACCGTGGCCGTACCATCGGCAATGCAGTTGAGCGTCATGAACTGCGCCTGCATATCGGTAGGGAATCCCGGGTACTCGGTGGTGCGGAAACTCTGAGCTGTCAGTCGTCCCGTCGACACCACACGGATGCCTCCCTCGACAGCGGTGATCTTGGCGCCGGCTGCCTGCAACTTTTCGATGACGGCCTCCAGGTGGTCAGCGCGTGCGCCGGACAGCAACACATCGCCACCTGCGGCTGCCACCGCGCACAGGAAGGTTCCGGCTTCGATGCGGTCAGGCACGACCCGATGCCGGGCACCGCGCAGTTCCTTTACGCCCTGCACCACGATATGGCTGGTGCCATGGCCCTGAATCTGCGCGCCCATCGCGATCAGCATCTCCGCCAGATCACTGATCTCGGGCTCCTGCGCGGCGTTCTCGAGCACAGTTTCGCCGTCGGCCAAGGCGGCCGCCATCAGGAAGTTTTCGGTGCCCGTCACCGTGACCATGTCGGTCGTGATGCGTGCACCATGCAGTCGTTGCAGGCCTTTGGCAAGGCGGGCGATCATGTATCCATGTTCGACCACGATGTCGGCCCCCATCGCCGTCAGACCCATGATGTGCTGATCAACCGGTCGCGAACCGATGGCGCAGCCGCCGGGCAAAGATACCGTCGCCTCACCGAACCGCGCCAGCAACGGGCCCAGTGCCAGCACGGACGCGCGCATGGTCTTGACCAACTCGTAGGGTGCCTCGGGCGACGTCAGCGTACTGGCATCGACCCGGACCTGGCCATAGTCGTCACGCTCGACCGTCACGCCCATATTGCGGATCAGACGGATCATGGTGTTGACGTCCTGCAGTCGCGGCACATTGTCGAGTGTGACCGGTTCGGCGCTCAGCAGACAGGCACACAATTCGGGCAAGGCCGCATTCTTGGCGCCCGAGATTGGCACTACACCTTGCAGGCTATGCCCGCCGCGGATCAGCAATTTATCCATGGGTTTTCCACTCGGTACTCGTCATTGTCTTCATCGACAAGGCGTGTACCTCGTCGGTCTGGATACGCGCGCCCAGCGTGGCGTAAACCATCTGGTGGCGTTGGATCAGGCGCTTGCCCTCGAATGCATCCGATACGATGACAGCCTGCCAATGGCGGCCATCGCCCTCGAGTTCGCAATGGGTACAGGCCAGGCCATCGGTGATGATGGACTTGAGTTCTTCAGCAGTCATGATTTCCTGTCAGCTGCGGATCTTGTATCCGATGCGCAGCAAATGAATGGCCACTGCACTGGCAGCGACCATGGCTGATCCGACGATGGCCAGGCTCAGCCAGGGCGAAACATCGCTCTGACCGAAGAAGCCGTAGCGAAATCCGTCGATCATGTAGAAAAAGGGATTGAGGTGACTGACCAGCTGCCATAACGGTGGCAGCGACTTGATCGAATAAAACACACCGCTGAGAAAGGTCATCGGCATGATGATGAAGTTCTGAAACACCGCCAGCTGGTCGAACTTCTCGGCCCACAAGCCGGCGATCAGCCCCAGCACACCCATCAGCGCCGCCCCCAGCACACCAAACACCAAGATCCACAATGGCGCGACAAACGACGGACCGGCAAACCAGAAGGTGACCACCAGCACGCCCAGCCCCACCACCATGCCGCGCACGATGGATGACGCGACGTAAGCGAAAAACCAGTGCCAGTGCGACAACGGTGTGAGCAACAGAAACACCAGGTTGCCCATGATCTTGCTCTGGATCAGCGATGACGAACTGTTGGCAAAGGCGTTCTGCAGCACGCCCATCATGACCAGGCCCGGTATCAGGAACGCGGTGTAGGACACATCGCCAAATACACGTACCCGGCCTTCCAGCACGTGACCGAACACCAGCAGATACAGGACGGCAGTAAGCACCGGAGCGCCAACGGTCTGGAAACCGACCTTCCAGAAACGAAGGATTTCCTTGAAAAAAAGGGTGCGCCACCCGATCATGGCGGCTCCGTGTGGCGTCTCTTGTGGCAGCAATGCCGCCGCCACGAATGGCGCAGGGGCAGTTGTCGGAGCTTCGCTTCTCAAAATTTGCCTTCGGGGTTGTCCAGCCGAATCACGTCGCCGTGTCGGCGACGCCATCGGGGTGTTTCGCCATCACCTGAACGAAGACGTCTTCGAGGTCGGCCTTGCGGATTTCCACGTCATGGGCCTGCAATCCGGCTTCGCGCACTGCGGCGAGATATGCTTCAATTTCCCGCGCGTCGCTGGCGGGTATCTGCACGATGCGCCCGGTGACCCTGGCCTTTTCGGCCAGCGCGGGCGGCAACTCGGCGTCCACCTTGAAACGCAACACATTGCTCGATGCGGCCTTGAGCAGCTCGCTGGTGCTGTCCAGAGCCACGATACGGCCCGATTTCAGCATGGCGATACGGCCGCACAAGGCTTCGGCTTCTTCCAGGTAGTGCGTCGTCAGCAGCACAGTATGGCCCTGGCGGTTGAGTCTGGCGATGAACTGCCACAGGGTTTGACGCAGTTCGACGTCCACACCGGCGGTTGGCTCGTCCAGCACGATCACCGGCGGCCGGTGCACCAGGGCCTGCGCCACCAGCATGCGCCGCTTCATGCCACCGGAGAGCTGCCGTGTGTTGGACGAAGCCTTGTCGGTCAGCCCCAGACTGTGCAGCAATTCATCGATCCAGGCATCGTTGTTGCGGATGCCGAAATAACCGGACTGAAAGCGCAGCGCTTCGCGCACATTGAAAAACGGGTCGAAAACCAGTTCCTGCGGCACGATGCCCAACTTGCGCCGCGCCTGCGCGAAATCTGTGACCACGTCGCTGCCCAAGACGGACACGGTACCGGCATTGGCGCGTGACAGGCCAGCCAGGATGCTGATCATGGTGGTCTTGCCCGCCCCGTTGGGCCCCAGCAGTCCGAAGAACTCGCCGCGTTCGATCTGAAGGTCAACCCGATCGAGTGCCAGAAATGGCTTGTTCGGGTTGCGTGGGGACGGATAGGACTTGGAAACCGATTGAAAGGAGATTGCGGGCATGAGAGGCCGCAATTTTAGCTGCTCGGGTCACTCTGCCGCGAGCAGCTCCTCAATACCATATACCGACGCCAGATCGCGCAAGCGTTCGGGCAGCGCACGGATACGCAGGCTTTTTCCATGGGCCAGACTTTCGCGGCGCAGCTCCAGCAAGACCGCAAGTGCAGATGAATCGAAGCGCGCGAGCGCAGTGGCGTCCACCACGACGGCCGCGTCCGGCAACGCCTTGAGTCCCTGCACCAGCATCTGCAGGCAGGCACTCGCCTGGTTGCGCGTCAGGTCAGCAGGCAGAACCAGCACGAGAATCAGCCCCTGGCAAGATTGGCCTTGTTGCGTTCACTGAGAACCTTGATCAGCCCGTCAATGCCGTTGTTGCTGATTTCGCGTGCGAACTGGCCGCGGTACGTTTCCACCAGCCAGACTCCCAGCACATTCAGGTTGTAGATCTTCCAGCCACTGCCTTCACCCGGTGTCTTTTCCAGGCGGTAGTCGAGCTGGATCGGATCACCACGACCACGTACCTCGGTGCGCACAACGACTTCCTTGTCGTCAGGCGCAGCGCGAAGCGGTTTGATCAGGATGGACTGGTCGCTGACCTGGGCCAACGCCCCGGCATAGATACGCACCAGCAAGACCTTGAACTCTTCCTGCAGTACCTTTTGCTGCTCGGGCGTGGCCTGTCGCCAAGCCGGCCCGACCGCCGACGCCGTCATGCGCCTGAAATTCACGTCAGGCATGATCTTGCTGTCGACCAGTGCGATCACATGCGATATATCGCCTGCCTTGATGGACTTGTCGCTGCGGATGTTGTCGAGCACCGAATTCGACAGTCGCTGAATCATGGCATCGGGCGGCTCGTCCTTCGCCAGTGCGGGAAGATGCAAGGCCATCAAGGCACCGGCCAGTACAACGGCAATCTGACGGTTGAAAATTCGACGGTAAATCACTGATTCGATCCTTCAATAACCCGTTCAAGGACGGGCACAATGGAAAAACGGGCTGCGCAGCGGGTGCCACATGTCACCGAATGTCAACGCCAGCCATGCGCCGACAACCTCACTGCATACTAAACCTATCGGATATCGGCCCCTGTAACAGGATCTATCTCCGGGGCATTGCCGTCATACACCGCGTTGCGTCGGCGCTGAAGGAATGCATCGCGGGCAAAGCTGTACTTGTCCAGCGCCACTTCGTCGAGCGCCGACGACAAACCCAGCAAACCGGCCCGGGTATCGATCACGTTGAGGACACGCAGTGCATTGCGTGCCCCGATGTCATTGGTGTGCGAGGCCAGGTCACCATTGAAATCCACCGGTAACGCTACCGTATCGCGAAGTGTCGACGGACCGAACAGCGGCAGCACCAGATACGGGCCGGGGCCAACGCCCCAGGCGCCCAAGGTCTGGCCGAAATCTTCCGAGTGGCGGTCGATCTGCATCTCGCTGGCCACATCCAGTACTCCCAACAAGCCGAATGTGGTGTTGACGCCAAAGCGCATGAAGTTGTCGACCGCATGACGCAGCTTGAACTGCAGCAGGCTGTTCACGGACGACCATGCATCATCCAGATTACCCAGAAAGTTGCCAACACCGGTGCGAACCAATTTCGGCGTCAAATCGCGATACACAGTGGCGGCTGGCTTGAAAATCGCCTGATCCAGGCCCTCGTTGAACGCAAATACACCACGATTGAACGACTCCATCGGGTCGCGGCGATCAGGTGCCTGCACTGAGGCGCAGCCATGGCAAGCCAACAACACCAGGCCGACGGTCAACACCCTGCGCAAAACGCCGGGAACACCAGCTTGAGCGGTCAATCTCATTTTTTATCCTTCCCTCCCGAAGCACTGTTGTACAGGAATTGACCGATCAGGTCCTCCAGCACAACGGCGGATTGGGTGTTGGAAATGGTATCACCCGCGGCCAGGTTCTTTTCGCCTGCGCCCGGCGACATGCCCAGATACTGTTCGCCCAGCAAGCCGCTGGTCAGAATTTTCAAGGAGCTGTCCTTCGGGAAGGCGAAACGGCTGTCCATGGCCATTGAAACGCGGGCCTGAAAGGTCTTGTCGTCAAAGGTGATCGACTCGACACGGCCCACCAGCACACCAGAGCTGCGCACCGCCGCCTTGGGCTTGAGGCCGCCCACATCGACGAATTTTGCGTCCAGCTGGTAGGTCGGCTGAAAATTCAGGCTCAGCAGATTGGCCGACTGCAGCGCAAGAAACAGAATCGCTGCCGCCCCCAGCATCACGAACAATCCGACCCAGACATCAATTTTCGAACGTTGCACTTTTTACTCCTGTTTGCCGGACTGGCGGGCAGGAACACCGCCCCCTACCTGACGCTGACCACCGGTTGGCATGGGTTTCACAAGCTGAACATCATGGCGGTGAGGATGAAATCCAGCCCCAGTACCGCCAACGACGCCACCACCACCGTACGGGTTGTGGCCTTGGAGACGCCCTCTGGTGTGGCCTGGGCCTGATACCCTTGCAGCAAGGCGATGAAGGTGACCGTGAATCCGAACACGACACTCTTGACAAGGCCGTTGCCCACATCATTCCACACATCCACGCCGCCCTGGATCTGGCTCCAGAAGGAGCCCGCATCCACGCCGATCATCAATACACCCACCACCCATCCACCAATAATGCCGGTGGCGCTGAACACCGCCGCGAGCAGCGGCATGACGATCACGCCGGCCCAGAACCGCGGCGCCAGCACGCGCTGCACCGGATCCACCGCCATCATCTCCATGACGCTGATCTGCTCGCCCGCCTTCATCAAGCCGATTTCGGCCGTCAATGAGGTACCGGCACGGCCGGCGAACAGCAGCGCCGTGACAACAGGCCCCAGTTCACGCACCAGTGTCAACGTCACCAGCAAGCCCAGCGCCTCGGAGGACCCGTACCGCTGCAAAGTGTAGTAACCCTGTAGACCAAATACGAAGCCCACGAACAGGCCCGACACGGCAATGATGGCCAACGAATAGTTGCCGAGAAAGTGGATCTGATCGCGGATCAGGCCGAAACGCCGGAACGCCGGCCCGAACGACATCACCAGGCGCACGAACAGCCGTGCACCCAGACCTACATCCGCAAGCTGCGAGCGGACCGCAAAGCCGACGTCCGATGGTCGATACCAGCTCATGACCACGCCCCCTGCCCGCTTGGCGGAACCAGCGGCGATGGCGCGGCCCCGAAGTCCTGCTCCACCGTCGGCCCCGGGTAGTGGAACTGCACCGGGCCGTCGGGCAAGGCATGCACGTATTGGGACACCAGAGGATCCTTGCTCTCGCGCACCTCTTCCGGTCGGCCTTGCGCCGCCACCTTGCCATTGGCCAGGATGATCACATGGTCGGCAATCGCGAAAGTCTCCTCGAGCTCATGCGAGACGAACAGGCTGGTGAGCCCCATCGAGTCGTTGAGCTGGCGAATCAGCCGCGCGGCGGTTCCCAGGGATATCGGATCGAGACCGGAAAACGGTTCGTCATACATCACAAGTTCCGGATCCAGGGCGATGGCGCGAGCCAGCGCCACGCGACGCGCCATGCCACCCGAGATTTCGCTGGGCATCATATGGCGTGCGCCGCGCAGGCCGACGGCATTGAGCTTCATCAGCACGATATCGCGGACCATGCCATCGGGCAGCGTCGAATGCTCACGCAGCGGGAAAGCCACATTCTCGAAAACACTCAGGTCTGCGAACAAGGCGCCGAACTGGAACAGCATACCCATGCGCCGGCGCGCAGCATACAACTGCTCCTGGTCCATCGCGCCGACATCCTGGAAGCCGTCCGCGCCGTACAGGCGCAACTCGCCTTTCCGGGCCCGGTTCTGACCGCCGATCAGACGCAAT
>JBKJRR010000128.1:0-7789 GCA_046594635.1 Burkholderiaceae bacterium | reverse complement strand
CGGCCGCTGGGTCGAGATCCCACTCCAGTCGCAGCCGGTCACCAAAACGCACCTGTTCGATCGCCAGGTAGCGCCGCGCCAACTCGATTTCATCGGCCAGCGTCACCGACTCGCCATGATCCACCAGCGCATGGCGAAACAGATCGCTGAGGTCCTCGAGCATCGCCTCTGCCTTGGCGGGCTCCGCACGCACCAGCGCAATCGCGCTGTTGAGCGTGTTGAACAGGAAATGCGGTCGAATACGCGATTGCAACTCGGACAAACGCGCCGCGGTCGCTGCCGGCATGCGGGCCCGTGTACGCATCACCAGTGCGGCCACCAGTGCTGCCGCCAGCGCTGCGCCGGTGACACCACTTGCCAGCCACGGGCCATGTTCGAGCAGCCCCGCGAGCAACAACATGGCACAACCCGCCACTCCGGCGAACGCGCCCAGCGACACGCCCGCCACATATTGCCAGGTCGATGGCAGCCGCGACAGCAGATGCTTGCTGGCACAAGCCACCACCAGCCAGACCAGAATTCCCGGCAAGGCAGCACCGGTCAGGATCGCCAGGCGCAGCAACCAGTCGAGCACCGACGACACGCCGTACATGGCGCCGATCGCCATCACCATCTCGACAAACAACACGGCGCGCAGCAATACACCCAGCTGGCAGGCGTCGAAGATCAGCGCCCGTGGCGGCTGCACGGTATCGCGCATGGCCTCGAGTTCGTGAAAGGTCGATAAAATCTCGCTGTCTTTCATCATGTTTCAGCTTGTGACCCTGATTATTGGTGATCTTGCTCCTTTCGGACCCGTTCCTGGCCCGACCCACATTTCCCATCCATGTCCCAGAACCAATTCGACAACAAATCGGCCGCCTGGTCAGCGCTGTTCTCCGAGCCCATGAGCGACCTCGTCAAGCGCTATACCTCCAGCGTATTCTTTGACAAACGCTTGTGGCGGGTCGATATCGCCGGCTCACTGGCCCACGCCGAGATGTTGTGCCACCAGGGCATCATCGGCCAGCAGGACCACGCAGCCATCGTTGCAGGTCTGCAAACCATCGCGGCAGAGATCGAGGCCGGTTCCTTCGAATGGAAGCTGGACCTCGAGGACGTGCACCTGAACATCGAGGCCCGGCTGACCCAACTAGCGGGTGACGCCGGCAAGCGCCTGCACACCGGCCGCTCGCGCAACGACCAGGTCGCCACCGACGTGCGGCTGTGGCTGCGTGACGAGATCGATGTCATCTCCGACCTGCTGCGACAGCTGCAGGTGGCGCTGGTCGATCTGGCGCAGCAGAACGCCGATGTGATCATGCCCGGCTTCACGCATCTGCAGGTCGCCCAACCGGTGGCCTTTGGCCACCACATGCTGGCCTATGTCGAGATGTTCTCGCGTGATGCCGAACGCATGGTCGAGGTACGCCGGCGTGTCAACCGCCTGCCGCTGGGCGCCGCCGCACTCGCCGGCACCAGTTACCCGCTCGATCGGGAACGGGTTGCGGCGGCGCTGGGCATGGACAGCGTGTGCCAGAACAGCCTGGACGCCGTCAGTGACCGTGACTTCGCCATCGAGTTCACCGCGGCGGCCAGCCTGTGCATGGTGCACTTCAGCCGCTTGAGCGAGGAACTGGTATTGTGGATGAGCCAGAGTTTCGGCTTCATCGACCTCGCCGACCGGTTCTGTACCGGCAGCTCGATCATGCCGCAGAAGAAAAACCCGGACGTACCCGAACTCGCCCGCGGCAAGACCGGCCGCGTGGTCGGCCACCTGATGGGCCTGATCACCTTGATGAAAGGCCAGCCGCTGGCCTACAACAAGGACAACCAGGAAGACAAGGAACCGTTGTTCGACAGCGTCGACACACTCAAGGACACGCTGCGCATCTTTGCCGAGATGGTACAAGGCATCACGGTGCGCCCCGAAGCGATGGAACGCGCTGCCAGCCGCGGATACGCCACCGCCACCGATCTGGCCGACTACCTGACCCGCAAGGGCCTGCCGTTCCGCGACGCCCACGAAACCGTCGCCCATGCTGTCAAGAGCGCGATCGATCAGGGTGTCGGCCTGGCCGACTTGCCTTTGCAGGTGCTGCAGGGTTTCAATTCCCGTATCGAACAGGATGTCTATGAGGTGCTGAGCCTGCGCGGTTCGCTGCAGGCCCGTAACATCCTGGGCGGGACGGCACCGCAGCAGGTACGCGCGCAGATTGCGCGCCACCGCCAGCGTCTGGCCTGAGCCAGCGCAACCCGATAACGTCTACTCCTAGAAAGTGTCCTGACCATGAACCGCTCCCGCTTCCTGCTGCCCGCCTTGCTGGCTGTCACCCTGGCCCTGGGCGCCTGCTCCAAATCCGGCGAGACCGGCTCTACCAGCAAACCGGCTGCGTCGGCCGACCAGGGCAAACGTGCGCCCACGGTCGAGATCGTGGCCAGTGAAGGCAAGGGTTTCACTGTCGGCTCCATGATGAGCACCACGACCGTCTATGTATTCTTCGACCCCCAGTGCCCGCATTGCGGCCATCTCTGGAATGCGGCGGTACCGCTGCAGAAGAAGGCCAAGTTCGTCTGGTTGCCGGTCGGCCTGATCAACCCCACCAGCTCGGCCCAGGGTGCCACGCTGCTGTCGGCAGCTGATCCAGCGCAGGCCATGACCGCACACGAGACCTCACTGCTCGCTGGCAGCGGTGGTATCGGTGGCGGCTCCGGCGTGACGGACGAAGCGAAGCAGTCGGTCACATCCAACACCAAACTGTTCAACAACCTCGGCCTCGAAGGTGTACCGTTCACGATCGTCAAGAATGCCCGCACCGGCCAGCTGGTCACGCGCGGTGGTTCGATGGAAACCCCGGCCCTGGCCCAGTTGATCGGCGTAGACGCACCCTGATCGCGCCAAACCGGCGGACGCCACGGCGCCGGGCGACCCTCCCGGCGCCGATGGGTTTAAGCCGTCACTAAGCTTGCCTGCCGACAATCAGTGCCTCTGCGAACATCCGCAAGAAGGGACAACCGGATGCGCTTGTTGCTGGTCGAAGACGACGCCATGATCGGCGAAGCGGTGCTCGACATCCTGCGCGCCGAGCATTTCGCCGTCGACTGGGTGCGTGATGGTGCCCTGGCCGACACCACGCTGCAAAGCGAAACCTACGACCTGGTCTTGCTCGACCTCGGTCTGCCGCGCATCGACGGCATCGAGGTGCTGCGTCGACTGCGCGCACGCAGGAACGCAACACCGGTACTCATCGTCACCGCGCGCGACGCGGTGCAGGACCGCATCGCCGGCCTGGACGCCGGCGCCGACGACTATGTGCTCAAACCCTACGACCTCGACGAATTGCTGGCGCGTATCCGCGCACTGATCCGGCGCAGCCGGGGCCAGGCCGACTCGGTGCGCGAATTGCACGGCCTGCGCCTGAACCCGATCACCCGCGAAGCCGTCCGACTGGCACATGACGGTCAGGGCGACCAATCCATCACCTTGTCAGCCCGCGAATGGGCAGTGCTGGAGGTGCTGATGTCACGCCCCGGTGCGGTGTATTCGCGCGGCCAGCTGGAGGACAAGTTGTACGGCTGGAAAGACGAGGTCAGCAGCAACGCCGTCGAAGTTTTCATCCATGGTCTGCGCAAGAAGCTGGGCAGCACGCTGATCGAGACGGTGCGCGGTCTGGGTTACATGATTCCCGCGCCATGACGTCGGCTGTGCCGGCTCAAGCCCATTCGCTGCGCCGGCGCTTGCTGGTGTCGGTGATGGCCGCGATTCTGATCGGTGCGTTGTTCCAGGGGGTTTCTGCCTACCGCAGCGCGCTGGCGCAGGCCGACACCTTGTTCGACTACCACCTGCAGCAGATGGCCAACAGCCTGCTAGGCGGACCTGCATTGCCACCCCCGCGCCTGGACCAGGCGCGCAACGACGGCGCCGGCTACGTGATCCAGATCTGGTCATCGGACGGTACCCATGTGTTCCAGTCCAGCCACGTGGTGCTGCCACCACGCGCCGTGCTGGGCTTTGACGATGTAACCCAGAACGGCACCCGCTACCGGGTGTTTTCGGTCCAGACGCCGGTGCAGACGATCCAGATCGCACAGAACATGGACGACCGGCTGGCACGTGCCCGCGACCTGGCTGCGCAGGCTGTGCTGCCGATGGCCCTGGTCGCCCCGCTGCTGATGCTGGTGTTGTGGTGGATCATCAATCGCTCGATGGCGCCGCTCGAGCGTACCCGCCAGCAGGTGGCCGCACGCGCCGCCGATGATCTCACCGCCCTGCCGGAAGGCGGCCTGCCCGCAGAGGTCCTGCCACTGGTGCAGGAGATCAACCTGCTGTTCGGGCGCCTGCACGACAGTTTCGATGCGCAGCGCGCCTTTGTCGCCAATGCCGCGCACGAACTGCGCTCGCCCTTGACTGCACTCAAGCTGCAGGCCCAGTCGCTGGCCCGCAACATTGACCCTCAAGCGCAGCAACTGGCTGTCACGCGGCTGAATCAAGGTGTTGACCGCGCGATCGCGCTGATGCAGCAACTGCTGGTGCTGGCGCGACAGGAATCAAACGACACCCATCATGAGCGCTTGCAGCGGATCGACATGTGTGACCTTTGCGCGCAGGTGGTACGCGAGGCCTTGCCGCAGGCGCATGCCAAAGGCACCACACTCAGCTGTGAGGGCGAGACACCGGTCTGGATCGGCGGCCATGCAGACAACCTGTCCATCTTGCTGCGCAACCTGGTCGAAAACGCGGTCAAGTACACCCCAAGCGAAGGCCGGGTGGTGGTCAGCGTCGCGGCGCAGGACGACGGCGTAACGGTGTCGGTCGAAGATTCCGGGCCCGGCATCGCCTTGCACGAGCGCGAACATATGTTTGAACGCTTCGTTCGCGGCGCCGCGCAGCAGGCCACCGGCAGCGGACTGGGCCTGTCGATCGCCAGAGCCATCGCGTTACGCCATGGCGCCAGCCTGACCTTGGGAGAATCCAGGCGACTGGGTGGACTCCGCGCCGCAGTGGCATTCGCAGCGCCGCCGGCAAATTAGGAGTCTTTCGGGCGTCAGGCCCGGTACCGGCTGTCTGCGCATGAATCTCTCCTCCTTGATTGCCAACCATGGCTATTTGGCGGTGTTTATCAGCTGCTTTCTCGAAGGCGAGACGGTGCTGGTGCTGGCTGCGATCCTGCTGATCGGCTTGACGCACGGATTGCTGAATTTCTGGCGCTGGCGCAAGCGCCAGCGCTGAGCGGTCCTGACGGCGGACTCCACCGGAGCTTCGCCTTAAGCGCGCGCTAAGGCTGGCCATCCATATTCCGGGTATCGCCACTTCTTCTCCCAGTCACCATGAAACAGATCGCCCTCACATCTTCACGCCTGGCCCTTGCATTGATCGCCGCTGGCGTCATCGGCGGCGCCGGTGTCACGGTCGCGCAGAACATCGGTATGGCACGCGCATCGACGCCGGTCGAGGCAGCCGCTGCAACAGCTACCTCCGGCATGGCAATGGCCTTGCCGGACTTCTCCAGCATTACGGAGCGGAGCGGTCCGGCAGTTGTCAATATCAGCGTCATCGGCACCACCAAGGCTTCCGACGATGAAGCGATGGCCGAGGCCGCGCCCAACGGCAGCGACCCCTTGCAGCAGTTCTTCCGCCGCTATCAGCAGGTACCGGGTCAGCAGCAGGCGCCGCGTGAGACACCAACACGCGGGCAGGGCTCGGGATTCATCGTCAGTGCCGACGGCATCATCCTGACCAATGCCCACGTCGTGCGCGGCGCCAGCGACGTCACCGTGAAACTGACCGATAGGCGCGAGTTCTCGGCCAAGGTGCTCGGTTCCGACCCCCGAACCGACATCGCCGTGCTCAAGATCGATGCCAAGAACCTGCCGACCGTGACAGCCGGCAACATCAAGGACCTTCGCGTCGGCGAATGGGTGCTGGCCATAGGCTCACCGTTTGGCTTCGAAAATACCGTGACCGCGGGTGTCGTCAGCGCCAAGGGCCGCTCGTTGCCCGATGACAGCTCCGTGCCCTTCATCCAGACCGACGTGGCAGTGAACCCCGGCAACTCCGGTGGACCCTTGTTCAACACCCGCGGGCAAGTAATTGGTGTGAACTCGCAGATCTACAGCCGCACTGGTGGCTACCAGGGCCTGTCGTTCGCAATCCCGATCGATATCGCACTCAAGATCAAGGACCAGATCGTCACCACCGGCAAAGTCGAACACGCACGGCTCGGCGTGTCAATCCAGGAGGTGAACCAGGCGCTGGCCGACTCGTTCAAGCTTGACACACCCGAGGGCGCATTGGTGTCGTCGGTGGAAAAAGGCGGCCCTGCCGACAAGGCCGGGCTACAGACCGGAGACGTCATTCGCAAGGCCGACGGCCGCGTGATCGCATCATCCGGCGACCTGCCGGCCATCGTCGGCATGGCGGCCCCGGGCGACAGGATTGTGCTGGAGGTATGGCGCAAGGGAGAGGCACAACAGATCGATGCACGCCTGGGTAACGCCAAGGATTCCCCGCGACAGGTCGCCAAGTTGGATTCGCCGACCAACCAGGGCCGCCTGGGTCTGGCACTGCGGCCACTGCAACCCGACGAGCGCGCGGCCTCTGGTATTTCCGGTGGTCTGGTCGTCGAGGCTGTCGCCGGCGCCGCCGAACGCGCCGGTATCGCGCCCGGAGACGTGGTGCTGGCGGTCAACGGAACCCCGGTGACGGACGTCGCACAATTGCGCGCACTTGTCGAGAAATCCGCCAAATCCGTGGCTCTGCTGATCGAACGCGCTGGCGACAAGATCTTTGTGCCGATCAAACTCGGCTGAACGCGCCAGCCCCTGCCCACTTATTCATTGGCGGTGGCGCTTTAGCCGCCGACCCCATTGGCTGGCAGGCGGCATTATTCCTGGCCCGACACACGGTCCCGTCCGATCCGCAGGGCCCTGTTACCAGCGGCTGCAAGAAATTTCAAACTGCCCGGGCGAGTTTCAATCGACCCGCGATCGGCTCTGCCGCTAACATGTCTGCCGACCCAAGGAGACATTCGTGCCCATCATCACCACCATCGAAGACCTGCGCATCCTGGCGCAAAAACGCGTGCCGCGCATGTTCTACGACTACGCCGATTCCGGCTCATGGACCGAGGGCACCTACCGCGCCAACTCCGACGATTTCCACAAGATCAAGCTGCGCCAGCGCGTGGCGGTCAACATGGAGAACCGCACAACCGCCACCCAGATGGTCGGCTGCGTTGCCAGGATGCCGGTGGCGATTGCACCGGTGGGCCTGACCGGCATGCAACACGCCGACGGCGAGATCCACGCCGCGCGCGCAGCCGAAAAATTCGGCATCCCGTTCACCCTGTCGACAATGAGCATCTGCTCGATCGAGGACATTGCCCAGAACACCAGCGCGCCGTTCTGGTTCCAGTTGTACATGATGCGCGACCGCGATGCCATGGGGCGCATGATCGACCGCTGCAAGGCCGCACGTTGCAGTGCGCTGGTGCTGACACTGGACCTGCAGGTGATCGGCCAGCGTCACAAGGACCTGAAAAACAAGCTGCGTGCCTCGGTGATACCGTCACTGGGCAACGCCATCGACATCGCCTTCAAACCACGCTGGTGGCTGGGCATGATGCAGACCCGGCGCCACACCTTCCGCAACCTGGTGGGCCACGTCAAGGGGGTCTCGGACATGGCGTCGCTGGCATCCTGGACCAACGAGCAGTTCGATCCGAGCCTGTCATGGGCCGACGTGGCCTGGGTCAAGGAACGCTGGGGCGGCAAACTCATCCTCAAGGGCATCATGGACGTCGAGGACGCG
>JBKJRR010000499.1:0-6343 GCA_046594635.1 Burkholderiaceae bacterium | reverse complement strand
CCTTCATCAACACCGGCTTCCTCGACCGCACCGGCGACGAAATCCACACCTCGATGCTCGCCGGCCCAATGGTCCGCAAAGCCGACATGCGTAACTCCAGCTGGATCGCCGCCTATGAAAGTATCAACGTGCTGGTCGGCCTGAACTGCGGCCTGCGCGGCAAGGCGCAGATCGGCAAGGGCATGTGGGCCATGCCCGACCTGATGGCCGACATGCTCAAGCAGAAGATTGCGCATCCGAAGGCCGGCGCCAACACCGCCTGGGTACCCAGCCCCACCGGCGCCACTTTGCACGCGCTGCACTACCACCAGGTCAAGGTGTCCGACGTACAAAAGGAACTGGAGAAGCAGGATATCGACGGCCTGCGCGACCGTCTGCTGACGGACTTGCTGACGATTCCAGTGGTCAAGACACCGAAGTGGAGCGATGCCGAGAAGCAGCAGGAACTGGACAACAATGCCCAGGGCATCCTGGGTTATGTGGTGCGCTGGATCGATCAGGGTATCGGTTGCTCCAAGGTGCCCGACATCCACAACGTCGGCCTGATGGAGGACCGCGCCACCTTGCGTATCTCGAGCCAGCACATGGCCAACTGGATGCTGCACGGCATCGTGACCAAGGCCCAGGTGCGCGCCACCTTCAAGCGCATGGCCAAAGTGGTCGACAAGCAGAACGCCGACGACACCTTGTACGTGCCGATGGCCGGCAACCCGCAGGGCGCGGCATTCCAGGCGGCGACCGATCTGGTGTTCAAGGGCGTGGCGCAACCCAGCGGGTATACCGAGCCGCTGCTGCATGCGTGGCGGCTGAAGGTGAAAGCGGGAGCGGCCTGACCTCGCCGGGGACAGTTCATGGATTGACGGCCAGACACAACACCCGTCACCTGCACGACCGCATCCAGCCGCGCAGGTCGACGGATGCCGGCGCGTTCTGCGCTCAGTCGTCGACCACGGCCTCGGCCTCGATCTCGACCCGGTAACCGTCGCCGACCAGTGCCGAGACCTGCAGCAGCGTATTGGCCGGCCGGATGGCGCCGAAATACACGCCATGCACCGCGCTCACCGCACGCCAGTCGTTGGCATCGACGAGATAGACGCGGGTTCGCACCACATCCTCCATGCGTCCGCCAAGCGCCTTGATGCTGGCGGCGATCTTGTCCAGGATGAAGGTGGTCTGCACCGCGACGTCGTCCCCTCCGACCAGGCGGCCGCTGCCGTGGGTGGCGGTGGTGCCCGAGACCAGGATCCGATCGCGCACCCGCACCGCGCGCGAGTAGCCGGCCAGCGGTTCCCAGACGCTGCCGCTGTCCAGCGTCCAGCGCTCCTTGCGGCCGGGAACGGGCACCCGGGTCCAGACCGGCGCCACGCTGTCCAGGTGGTGACTCAGATCCCCGGACGCAGTCAGGTAGGGCGGTTTGCGGTATTCGTCGCCACAGTCGCCCGGGATACGCCGGGTCTGCGCAAACGCCGCTTCCAGCTGGGCCCGGTCCTCGCCATCGAGTGCAAACGTGAACGGCTTGAGGTTGTCCGCACGATGCTCGGTCTCGCCAAGCCGGGCGCCGACGATGGTGGCGGCGACAGCCGGCTGCTCCAGCACCCATCGCGTGGCGACATTGGAAACCGAAACCCCGTGCTTGCGGCCGATGTCACGCGCCGCACGCAGCACCACCTGCAAGGCTGACCAACCGCCGACGGCGTCGATGAAACGCCGGTACTTCATCTTGCTCCAATCGGCCACACTGTCGGGTTCGGGCGCATCGATCCAGCGTTCGCCGAGAAAACCGCCACCCAGCACGCCGTAGGCCAGCAGGCGCACGCCACGCTCCAGACACAGGGCCGACATGGCCTCGGTCGCGCGTCGATCCAGCAGCGAGATGCAGACCTGGTTGCAGGCAATCGGTATACCCTCGGCCAGCAGCAGGCGCAGGTGTGCCGTATCGAAATTGGCCAGTCCCAGGTGGTGGATCAGGCCCTCATCGCGCAGCCGCGCGAGTTCGAGCATGGCATCGATGTATCCCGGGTGCTCGAATGTCCACCAGTGGAACTGCAGCAGATCGATGCAGGGTGTCTGCAAACGCTCGAGCGAGCGCATCACGCCTTCGCGCACGACCGCAGCCGTCATCGGCCCGGGCGCGGGGCACCACTTGGTGAACGCCTTGACACCTTTGCCCGTGTCTGACCTGAGCAGATGGCCCGTGATGACCTCGGCCGAGCCGTAATGATCGGCCATGTCGAAGGTATCGAACCCGGCCTGCGCATAGGCAGCCATCCACTTCGCGCCACGCACCGGATCGAGCAGCGTGCCGCCGCGCTCCATGTCGGCGACCTGCCACAGGCCGGTGACGATGCGCGAAATTTCCAGCCCCGGCGCCAGCTCGGTGCGTTCAGGCCGCAGCGTCCCCCCGTTCATATGAAAACCTCCGCGCAATGCGCTGCGGTGCTGTGAACCTTGGGAGCGGCCCGGCGGTTCACTTGGGCAGCTTGGCCTGGATCGCCTGCACGTCCTCGACCGACATTTGTCCGACGGTTGCAACCTCGCCGTTGGTGATACGCCAGGTGCGGAAGGGACCGACGATATCGCCGTTCTTGTCGAACTGCACCGCGCCGATGACGCCGGTGTAGCGCACAGGCTTTTTCTCCTTGATCAGTTGCAGCGCGCGGGCAAAACCCTGCGGTCCGGCATGCACCACCTCGCCACCGGGCTCGGTCACCTTGCGGATCGAATCGCGGATGGCAGCGGCCTCGAACTTGCCGGCATGGGCAATCGCCAGGCCCAGGATGGCAGCGGCATCGAAGGCGCGGTCGGCCGCCGGCGCACCAGCGTCGAATCCGCCACTCATGGCCGGATAGGCACTGGCGAAGTACTCCGTGGACGGCGTCTTGCTGGTGCCCGACGAGGTGCCGAAGGCATTGGCCAGAAACTGCGGGCCGACACCCTTGATGAAGTCGGCGGCGTTCATGCCGTCATTGAGCAGAAACTTCTGCGGGCCACCCTGCTGGATCCAGGTGCGCACGATGGTCGTGCCGTCGCCCGGGTAACCGATGAAGTACAGGGCTGGCGGATCCCCCTTGAGCGCGTTCGTGACCTCGGCGTTGTAAGACGGCTGCTGCGGGTTGTAGGGCGTGATGCTGATGATCTTGCCACCCAGCGCCTCGAATGCCCGCTTGAACTCGGCCAGCATGTTGACGCCAAAGTCATTGTTGACATGGATGATGGTCAGGGTTTTCATGCCCTGGTCGATCGCGTACTTGGCCGCGGCGGTGCCCTGCAGCGCGTCGCTGGTGATGGTGCGGAAGAACCAGCCGTTGGTCTTGCCCTCGGCCGCGAGCTTGGTCAGCGTCGGTGAGGTCGAAGCCGGCGATATCTGCACCACGCCGGCCGGCCCGGTGACCGAGGTGACGATGGGAATGGACACCGAACTGATGATGCCGCCAATCAACGCCGGCACTTTCTTCAGGTCCACCAGTTGGCGTGCCTGGTCGACCGCGACCGACCCCTGGCTCTGCGCATCGCGCAGGTCCACGGCCAGCTTGCAACCCGCGACGCCCGACGCACCGGCCGCCTTGTTCAACTCATTGAAGGCCAGTTCCACCGACTTGCTGGCCGCCTGGCCGAAACGCCCGGCCGGGCCGGTCAGCGAGACGACCATACCGACCGTGTGCGAACAGGCCGGCGCCTGGGCCGAAGCCGTCAGGGGTGAAAGACTGGCCAGCACGGCCACGGTGATGGAGGACAAGAAAACGCGCATGGTGACAGATCTCCGTTGGGATGTTGGAAACAGCGGGGGCAAGTGAATTCAGGACTTGTTCAGGTTGTATTTCATGATACGGCCATGGCGGCCGTCCTTGTCGCGTTCCAGCGCATAGGTGTCGCCGGTCGGGCCTGGATGTGCGGCCAGAATGGGTTCGAGCATGGCGTGATCACGCGCATCCAGGCGCAGGCCAAACACCGCCAGCGTGTCGCTCAGCTTGTCGGCATAACGTGCACCGACGATGGCGGCACCGACGCCGCGTTGGTCCAGCACCCAGCGCGTGGCCACGCTCGCGATGCTGGCGCCATGCCTTTGGCCGATCTGCTGCAACGCGCGCAGCAACTGCTGAAAGACTTGCCAGCCACCCAACTCGTCGATGACCAGCTTGTACTTGATGAGCGAGCGGTTGCGCAACTCGTCGCCCGGCTCCGGTGCGCCCAGCCAGCGCTCGGAAAAAAAGCCACCGGCCAGCGTGCCGTAACACAGCATTTTCAGGCCGCGCTGCGCACAGACTTCGGCCAGCAAGTATTGCGGTCGCCGGTCGAGCAGCGAATATTGCACCTGGATGCTGACCAGTGGCACACCGGCGTCGAGCATTGCAGCCGTTTGCAGACTGTCGAAATTGGTGCAACCCAGATGGGCGATCAGCCCTTCCTTCTGCAACGCCGCCAGTTCCAGCGCGGTCTCGACACAACCGGACACCGCATAGTCCCACCAGTGGAACTGCACCAGGTCCAGCCGCTCCAGGCGCAGTCGCTGCAAGGAGCGTTCGATGATCCGGCGCACATAGGCCGCATCGACCCGGGCCAGGTCGGCGTAGTCCGGCACAAACTTGGTATGGACCTGCAGGCGCGGCAGGCCACGTGCCAACCGACGCTGGTTGAACTCGCCATACATGTCTTCGACGCCGGTGTAGATATCGGCGCCATCCACCGTATCCAGGCCGGCATCGACAAATTTCTCCATATCCGCAATCGCCTGCTCGCGGCCGACCGGACCATGGTCACCGGACAGTTGCCAGCCGCCCCGGATGACCCGCGGCACCCGATAGCCGGGCGCCAGTTCGGTACGCTGCACCTGGTCCGGAGCACCGCTCATGACTTGACTTGCGCAGGCAATGACACCGCCGTCGTGTCGCCATGGCGGAACACCCGTTTGCCCAGTCGCGTGATGCGAAAACGGGTCGGGCAATGTGGATCGGGACAGGCTACTTCGGCGTCGGTACTCATCCAGTCGCTGGCTGCAGTTTCGCGCTGCTTGGCCGGCAGCAGCGGCAACAAGGCGGCAAGCGAATACAGCGAGAAACCCTGGCCCGGCGGAAAATGCAGCATCTCGCCATGCACCTCGAACCAGTCGCCTGGCCGGGCGTTGCACAAGACACGAACACCCGCTGGCGCAACCACTTCGACCCGCAGGTCATACAACGCAAATTGGTCGGAATCCATGCGCAAGAGTGTAGTCACGTATTGGTACGATACGCGGCCTGAACGCCGCAATGTCCCAACACCACCCTACACCCAGAAGCCTCATGCCCAGCAGCGTCAACGCTGAAAATGCCGCGAGCGGCACTCTGCTGCAGGTGCGTGCACTGTCGAAGTCGTTTGGCGGCCACCGGGCGGTACATGCAGTGTCATTCGACCTGCCGCATGGCTCGATCGGCGGCCTGATCGGACCCAACGGCGCCGGCAAGACCACGCTGTTCAACTGCCTGGCCGGGTTCATGAAACCGGACACCGGCGACATCGTGCTCGGCGGCCGGTCCATTGGTGGCGCGTCAGCCGACACGATCTTTGACGCCGGACTCGCGCGGACCTTCCAGATCCCTCGCCCCTTCCCCGAGATGACGGTGCTGGAGAACGTCATGGTCGCACCGGCGGGACAACTGGGCGAACGGTTCTGGGCCAACTGGCTTCGCCCCGGCCAGGTGGCAAAACAGGAGCAACGTACACGCGAGGCGGCGCGCCACTGGCTGGCCTTCGTCGGCCTGAGCGAACTGGAACAGCAGCCAGCGCGCATCCTGTCCGGCGGGCAGCGCAAGCTGCTTGAGCTGGCGCGCGTGATGGTGGCGCAGCCACGGCTGGTGCTGCTCGACGAGCCGGGCGCCGGCGTCAACCCGGCGCTGCTGGACCAGATCGTCGACAAGGTCGCGGAGCTGAACCGCCGGGGAATCACCTTTCTCATCATCGAACACAACATGGACCTGGTGAGTGCGCTGTGCCAGCCCGTCATGGTGATGGCGCAGGGCGAACTGCTGGTCAGTGGCGACGCCGACACGGTGCTGGCCGATCCGCGCGTCGTCGAAGCCTACCTGGGGGACGCCTGATGCCGGTGGCTCTGTCGGTGGAAAACCTGCAGGCCGGTTACGAGCCCGGGCTGCCGATCGTGCGTGGCGCGTCTTTGCGCGTGGAGGCCGGCGAGATCGTCGCCATCCTGGGGCCCAATGGCGCCGGCAAGTCGACCCTGGTCAAGGCGGTTGCAGGCCTGGTGACCGTCAGCGGCGGACGCAGCCTGCTGTTCGACCAGG
Source organism: Burkholderiaceae bacterium (assembly GCA_046594635.1). Taxonomy (GTDB): domain Bacteria; phylum Pseudomonadota; class Gammaproteobacteria; order Burkholderiales; family Burkholderiaceae_C; genus CAISIP01. The sequence goes on along the minus strand of JBKJRR010000499.1, from coordinate 68 downwards.
ACATCACCCGCGTGCCGGCGCACCGCATGGTGTTCGAGGGTCTGGCCTTCGTGCCGCAGACCGAAAAC
>JBKJRR010000171.1:0-4024 GCA_046594635.1 Burkholderiaceae bacterium | reverse complement strand
GAAATCGCGCGCGCAGGCGATCACGGTTCACAAGCTTGACCAACGGATGTCGGTTGACGCCGTGCCGATCGAAATGGCTGATCTGGCGGCAACGCTCAACGACATGTTGGAACGCCTGCAATACGATTTTCAGCGTTTGACAGAATTTTCTTCCGACCTGGCGCATGAATTGCGCACTCCCATATGCAATCTGCTGACGGAAACACAGGTGGAACTCACCCGGCCGCGCTCGGTGGCGCAGTATCAGGAAACATTGGCATCGAACTCGGAAGAACTCCAGCGGCTGGCCCGAACGGTATCCGACATGCTGTATCTCGCCACTACGGAGCATGGATTGGCATTGCCCCATCCGGAGCAGATCCGGGTTCAAGACGAGATCCAGGCGCTGTTCGACTTTTACGATGCGCTTGCAGATGAAACGCACATCACTATGACGACCGCGGGCGAGGGCGTCATTCTTGGTGACCGTCTCATGGTCCGGCGCGCCCTCAACAACCTGTTGTCCAACGCGCTAAGGCACACGCCCGCGCATGGCGCCATCGTGGTGGACGTGGACACCGCGGCGGACGCCACGTCCATCCACGTGACCAACACGGGCCCTGCCGTCGATCCAGACGTGTTGCCCCGGCTGTTTGACCGCTTTTATCGCGCGGACAGCGCCAGAGTCCATCCGGAGTCGATAGGTGCCGGCCTGGGTCTCTCGATCACCCGGGCGATCTTGCGCGCGCATGGCGGAGATGCCGTGGCGACGACCCACGGGAACGCCATCCGGTTCACTTTGAGATTTCCTGCGCGGCCTGGGTCGATTCAGCCCTGATCGATTCGCCGTTGCCGGCCTGCTGCTGCGACGCTAGCGGCACGGCGAGAGAAACTATGCGTCAGTTTTTGTGATCCTTCTTCAACAAGGACGTCAGGCGCGCAACCTCATTGCCAACCGCCGTAATCTTCTGCCCGTCGGCGGACACCAGGACTTCGCCGGGCTGCAGATAAATTGCACGCCCGAACCGGTTTTCCTTGGCCATGAGCCCGTCCTTGAACACATACAAGGTTTCCCCGGCTGCCAGAGGAACCGTTCTGGAAGCCTCCAACCGGGCTGCATGCATGGCGAACGCCGGAGCCGCTACAAGTGTCATCGTCAAGAGTGCGAATTTGAGTTTCATGATGTTTCCTCGTGAATGAGGTGCTGGCGATGTGCCGGCTGGGTCAGAACTGCCGCCACAGCATGCAATCTAGCGGCATTTCTCTGTCAATTCCTTAACGCCTAGATGACAGATTTGTCATCTACCGGTCACCCTATTGACGGAGGGGCATCGATAAGCTTTGGTCCTAGTTGCTGCAGATCAGCACAAGAAGTGGAATCCCGTTCTCGTGCTCGAAAGCCCTTGTCACTACTCAAAGGACTTTGTCAATGAAGAATCGATCGCCTCATCACTTGTCGATTGCCAGCCACCGCCGACCGCGCATGTTGGCCCTAAAGCCACGAACTGCCTGAATCCCTAGCCTTGGTTCGACCGTTCCTAGCACTGTATTGGAGTCAGCATTGAAGAAATCACTCATTTGGTGTGGCGTTTTGGCTTGCGTGCCGTTCGCCGCCTTGGCTCAGACACAAGCCACCGATCCGGCGAGCCCGGTTCCCGCTGTCTTGTACCGCTCGGTCTTCGTCGACACGCCCCAGGGCGTTGAAACCGGCGCGCTGCCGTGGAGGGCCGCGAATGCCGAAGTGGGCCAGTTCACCCGTGGGCATATGGACATCCTGAAGTGGGAGGCGGCACAAGCCAAACAAGCGGCGACCAAACCCGCCATGCCGATGTCGCACGGCACCACCATGGAGCCCAAGAAGCCATGACGAAGTCCATGAAAACTTCCCGTATCGAGGCCGGCCGGTTGCGACTGCCGCTGCTTGCAGTCGCAGTCGCCGTACTGACTGGCTGTGCGTCCTTGTCGCCGGACGCCGGCACCGCCGACGTGCAGGCGCTGGTCGCTGGCAAGACCGGAAACGTCGAGGCACGCCTGCCACCACAGGACACACCCACCGCAGAGGCCGCAGTGGCCCAACTGCTCAAGACGCCGGTCGGCGCCGAGTCGGCGGTGCGCATCGCCCTGCTCAACAACGCCGGCCTGCGCGGCTCGCTGGCCACGCTCGGTGTCAGCGACGCGTTGCGGGTGCAGGCGGGTACCTTGCCCAATCCGCATTTTTCGATCGCCCGCCTGCGCATGGGCGACGAAGTCGAGATCGAGCGCTTGTTGAGCTTCAAGCTTATCGGCCTGCTGACGCTGCCTTGGAAATACCAGTGGCAGACACAGCAACATGAACTGGCCAAGATGCAGGCCGCGCAGGACGTGGTGCGGCTGGCGGCCAATACCCGCAAGGCCTGGGTCACCGCGGTTGCCGCACAGCAGACGGCGGTGTACATGCGCGACGTCAAGGAAGCGGCCGAAGCCGGTGGCGAACTGGCGCGGCGTATGGCGCGGGTCGGCAACTGGAGCAAACTGCGCCAGGCTCGCGAGCAGGTGTCGCTGAACGACGCCACCGCGCAATTAGCCCGAGCCGAACAGGCAGCCTTCAGCGCGCGCGAGCGGCTGACCCGCCTGATGGGTTTGTGGGGCGCACAAGCCGACTTCCGTCTGGCCGAGCGCCTGCCGGACCTACCTAAGGACGCGACGCCGATGGCAGACATCGAGGCCCGTGCGCTGCGCGAGCGCCTCGATGTGCGATCGGCCATGGCGGAGTCACGTTACGTCGCGGAGCAGATGGGTTTCACGAAGGTCACTGGCTATTTCGACGGCATGTCGATCGGCCTGATCCGCAACAGCGTGTTCGACAACGACGCGGGAACCAAGGCATCCAACCGCGGGGTGGAGCTGGAGTTGCCGCTGCCGATATTCGACTGGGGCGGCGCGCGCAATGCGCGTTCGCGCGCCATGTATATGCAGTCGGCTACACGGGTGCAGGAGACGGCCGTCAACGCCCGCTCGGAGGCGCGTGAAGCCTATTTCAGTTACCGCACGACGTACGACCTGGCCCGCCACTACCGCGATGAGGTCCTGCCGCTGCGCAAGTTCATTGGCGAGGAAATGGTGCTGCGCTACAACGGCATGCTGGCCAGCACCTGGGACCTGCTGGCCGACAGCCGGGCCCAGGTGATGGCGGTCAACAGCGCCATCGAGGCCCAACGCGACTTCTGGCTGGCCGAGACCGACTTGCAGACCGCGCTCACCGGTACCAGTCCGGGCGCCATGGCAGGTGCGACCGTAAGTGCGGGTAGTGGTGGCGGCGACGCTGGTGCCGGCCACTGAACGCCACGCACCGCATGCACCTGCAATTCAACACGAGACAACCGCAATGAATCGACGCAATTTCTTTGGTGGCGCCGCAATGACCGCAGTGGCTGCCGCATCGGTCAGCCGGGTGGCGATGGCCGCCTTGCCGGAGCCCATGATGATGGGCAAGCCCGATACCGCCCCTCCGCTGGTTCCCAATACCGGACGCCCCTACAACCCGGTCGTGACCCTTAACGGCTGGACCTTGCCCTGGCGCATGAACCAGAACGTCAAGGAGTTCCACCTGGTGGCCGAGCCGGTGGTGCGCGAGATCGCACCAGGCATGAACGCCACCTTGTGGGGCTACAACGGCCAGAGCCCCGGTCCGACCATCGAGGTGGTCGAGGGCGACCGGGTGCGCATCTTCCTGACCAACAAGCTTCCCGAACACACCACCATTCACTGGCACGGCCAGCGCTTGCCCAACGGCATGGACGGTGTGGGCGGATTGAACCAGAAGGCGGTTCCGGTGGGCAAGACCTTCGTCTACGAGTTCATCGCGCGCAGGCCCGGCACTTTCATGTACCACCCGCATGCGGACGAGATGACGCAGATGGCGATGGGAATGATGGGCTTCTGGATCACGCACCCCAAGGCCAGGCACCCGCTGGTCGACCTCGTCGATGAGCGGGTGCTTGGCCTTCGGGTGCGTGATCCAGAACCCCATCATTCCCATCGCCATCTGCGTCATCTCGTCCGCGTG
>JBKJRR010000093.1:0-11940 GCA_046594635.1 Burkholderiaceae bacterium | reverse complement strand
CAGATAGTTGCCGGTGGCAAGCACACCATGGTGGCTGGCCAGTTGCTGATACAGGGCGGTACCAGCAGCGCGGCCACCGCCGCACTGCTGGTGCCCAACGATGCGGCCGTGATCAGCACGATCTTTGGGCCGATCGAGCTCAAGGGGGGTGCGCAAGGCGCCGCGCTGATCGACCCTCCGACGCTGGACATGGTGTCAAACAACGGCGTATTCCTGCTTGCAGGCGCCGGCCCGGGGGCCAGTGCCACGATCAATGCCGGCATCTTCAACCTGGCGGCGACCAATGGCGACCTGAGCCTGATCAGTTCGGCCGCCGCCGCCGCCATCACCGCCGATACCTTCAACTATTTCGGTGGCGGCAATGTATTCCTGACGGGCGGCACGATCACCGTAACCCAGGCAGGCACGATCAACATCACTGGTATCTGCTACAGCTGCGACACCAATCTGTTTGGTCCGTTCACCGTGTTTGCGTTCATACCGCCGCCAACCGACTTTGGCGCCTTGGTCGCCAACAATCTGCTGGCGCTGTCCGATCTGGGCTATGGGCTGTTTGATGCGTTCTACAACCAGGATGGTGAGCTGGAGCTGAGGAATCGGCGGCTGAACCAGTGTTATTGACAAGGCCGACACCATGACTTCCTCTTTGTTCAAACATTGCGGTTCGATTGCCTGGTCCATTGCGGCTGACGTGCGTCGTGCCGGGTTTCATGCGCTGCTCGCCCTGTCAGCCGTATTGGTGGCCAGCGGCGCTGCGGCCCAACCCAAAGCCGGCGCAGTTTCGCATTTGCAGGGGATGGCCACAGCGCAACAACCCAATGGTGCCTACCGATTTCTGGCGCGCGGTGATACCGTGCTCGAGGGCGATGTCATCTCGACCACCGAACGTGGCTTTGCGGTAGTCGCACTGGACGATGGGACCAAGTTCACTTTGCGTCCATCGAGCACATTCGCCATTGATCGCTTCAAGCATGAGCAGGGCGAGGAGTCTGCCGTCATGCGATTGCTGCGCGGCGGTGTTCGTATGGTCACTGGCCTGGTCAGCAAGCGCAATCCGACGGGTTTCGAATTCAAGGTCAAGACGGCGACCCTGGGCATCCGCGGCACCAGTTTCGATACGCGTATCTGCGGTGATGACTGTCGTCAGGAAGGCGTAGCACCGCAGGCCGCCACCGCAGCCGTGGCCGGGCTGTCTGGAACAGGCGCAGTGGTGGCCCGTCTGGTCCGCGCCAGCGGCAGCATCACCGCGACGATGCCGGGTCAGGGCCCGAGGCCTCTGACAGTAGGCGCCGCGCTGTACCAGGGCGACGACGTGCGCACTGGTGCCGACGGTGTGGCCGTCATCGGATTCCGGGACCGCACCAAGGTGTCGGTCAACCCGAACACGGTGATCCGCATAGATTCCTATGTATACGACCAGCCACAGGTCAACGAGAGCTTTACGGTTTCGCTGCTCAAGGGCGGATTGCGTCTGTTCACCGGTTTGATCGGCAAAAAGGAGCCACGTGCCTTCACTGTCAAGACGCTGACCGCAACCGTGGGCATTCGTGGCACTGGCATGGACATCAGTTGCGAAGGTCCGTGCGTCGACCCATCACTGGGCGAGACTTCCGCTGCGACCAACACCGTGGATCCGGGCCAGAGAGACGGCCTGTTTCTGCAGACTTGGGAAGGCGACAGCTATTTCTTCGTCGGCCCGCTGGAAGTGGGTCTGAACCAGACCGGATTTGTCGGCACTGATGGCCTGGGTCGCATACTGCGCGCCATGCCCGAGTTTCTGACACGCCAGCTGGCACCAAGGCCCGACCAGGTCGATGTTGATTGGGACAGTCTGTTCGCAAGTGTCAAGCCAACTGGCGCCGACGGCATCTATGTGTTCGTGCGGGACGGCCATGTGTTCCTGACATCGGGTGGAGCACGTGTGGATCTGGGCGTGGGCGAAGCGGGGTTTGTGGGTGATGACGGGCGCGCCGTGCGCATGTCTCCGGTGCCCGGGTTCCTGACGGGCGATCCTTATCCAGTGCCGGAATTGTTCAGTCAGACGGATCGACCGTTATTCCAGTTGTTCGGAATCACCTTGGGCCAACCAGGACAGGAAATATGCAGACTGTGAAGGGCAATGCCATGCGGACAACAAAAACAACAGGAATCGCCATGATGCCCCGGCGTGTGCGGGGGCTGGCGCTGTGTCTGGCCATCGGCTTGCCGGCGGCCTGGGCCATGGGGCAAACGGCGCCGTCCACCGGGTTGTCCGGTCCCACGCTGGACATCCAGAGTTACGTGATCGACGGCGGTGTACCGATTTCCGATCAGGAGACCCGGGCTGTGCTGGCGCCGTTTGTCGGCACTAACAAGACCCTGGCAGATATCGAAGGCGCTGCGCAGGCGCTTGAGCGTGATCTGCGCAGTCGTGGCTACGCATTCCACCGTGTTTTTGTGCCGCAGCAAAAGCCCGAACAAGGTGTGGTGAAGCTGGGCGTGATTCAGATCCGGGTCGGCAAGGTCCAGGTTACCGGCAACCAGTTCTACTCCGACGAGAACATCCGACGTAGCCTGGGCAGCCTGAAAGAGGGCGACATTCCCGAGGTACGCACCCTGGGCCGTGACGTGACGGCCAGCAATGCCAATCCTGCCAAGCAGATCACGGTGACGTTCAAGGAGTCTAGCGAGCCCAATACGGTTGACGCCGAGGTCAAGGTCAAGGACTCTGACCCGGTGAACTATTTCGCGTCACTGTCGTTGAACGAGAAAGTCACGGGCAATGGGCCCGCCATGCGTACGCGTCGCATCAGCGCAGGGTTTCAGCACTCCAATTTGTTCGACCGTGACCATGTCATGACGGTGTCCTACACCACGGACCCGGGTTATCCCAACAATGTCAGCTTGGTGGGCGCCTATTACCAGGTCCCGATTTACGGTACGGGCATGAACCTGTCGGCCGCATTTGTCAGCTCGGACGTCGATTCCGGCCAGGTTCGTCAGGGCAACAGTGTGTTTGACATCAGTGGCAGCGGAAAGTTTTTTGGCGTGCGCCTGTCCAAGGCCCTGAGCCGGGTCGACGCCTTGCAGCAAACGGTGGCGGTGGGTCTGGATGACCGCTATTTCAAGAACAGCACGACGTTCAATGGTGCGCAGATCCAGCCCAATGTCGGCTCGCGGGTCTTGTCGGCGCAATACACCTTTCGCGATGAACCTAGCTGGGGCCTTCTGGCGGGTAGCGTCGACTATGCGGTCAATATCGGTGGTGGCACCTCGAACTCGGCGGCCAATCACAGTGCCAATGGCGGCACCCGCCATTGGGATGCGATCCGCTACAACCTGGAGGCGGCCACTTTGATGGGCAGCTGGCAGGTCAGCGGACGTTTCAAGGGTCAGTTCAGCAACGACTCACTGATCGCCGGAGAACAGTTCGGTCTGGGCGGGGCCAGTTCCGTGCGTGGTTTCTCGGACCGCGTGGTATCGGGCGATCGCGGCTACCAGTGGAACATCGAGGGCACGGGGCCTGGCATCGGTGAGCACAAGATCCGGCCGATCGTGTTTGTCGAAGGGGGCCGCGTCTGGGTGCGTGGCGGCGTCGATGAATCGTTGATGGCGGTCGGTGTCGGCATGCGCCTGACAATCGACAAATTCCAGTTGGGGCTGGACCTGGCGAAGGCACTGGACAGCGCGCGCGGGGCGCCGTCAGGTAATCCGATACGACTGCATCTGGCGGCCTCTTACCGGTTCTGAACCGATGCAGGTTCAGCGACCTGGCACGGGACTTTCGGTTCGTGCACCTGAGGCCGGGGATTGTGCGCCAGGTGGCGGCAGTTGAAGTTTGGCACTTAGTGCCACCTGAACGCAATCCTTCAGGTGTTGTTCACCCAGATAACGAACTGCCGAGTAGCCCACCAGAGCCGCGACGACCTGGCCTGCCAGTGGAACATATTTCGCCACCTGTTTGGCGGTGAGCCGCACTCCAACGGTCTGGGCCGCGCGCAGCACCAGTTCCTTGCTGATGTATTTGCCGATCAGCACCGATCCGACACCTTGCACGGCTTTTTGAACCTGCTCGCGCTGACGCGGCCCAAGCCGGGCCATCTGTTCGGGTGTGAGGCCGAAACGGGCACTGATCTGTGGCAGCAACCGCGACAGCAGGGCCGCGTCCACCGCCCAATCCAAACCAGGTAGTGGCACCATGCTGGCACCGGCTGCCACCAGTGAGCGCCGGTGCAGGATTTTGCGGCAGTCGCGTACCGCAGCCTCGAGTGCGGGATGGCCTTGGGCAATTTGCAGGGAAGACGGCATAGGCGCTTGTGGAGGATGAAATCAAACAGGCGAAGGCGTGTGGTGGCGGGCGTCTGGATTTGCAGTTTCGCAGTCACCAGGATCGGAGTACGGCGCAATCGTGACTTCTTACGGAAGTCTGATCGTAAGGGTCAGGCTTCAATTCCCATCAAATTGTGGGGTTAACGAGACAATTCGAAATCACGTGGCAGATGGACGACCGCCAAAGGCGATGGACTCCTATTTCATGGATAAACTGAATTGATACAAACTGACGATGCCGGCCTGAGACATATCGCCTGGCTGTTTGAACACAGCACGGTAGCCCAGTCAAAAGTTGGTGACAAGGTGGGACGACGTGGAAAATGGCCAATCAATAGCCCGAGCACGCAACGTGTCTTGCGTGTCCCCACGCAATGAATTCGGCCTTGGCCTGTGGCGTATGTTCAGCGCGCTGTGCATGGTGTTCGCTCTGGGGCTCGTGTATTCAGGTCAGGCTTTGGCGCAGTCGGTTCAGGGCGGCCTGAACTACTGGAACGCCAACGGTTGCATCGGTTGCCACACCGTTCCTCCTTCGGGCGGTGCTGGACAGAACAACCGCAATGGGTCCAACAACCCGCAAGCTTTCTTGACGGCTATTGGCGCTGGCGGCCCTATGGCAGGCCAGTTTTCTTCCGCAACGGCGACAGACGCCATGAACGTGGCGTTGTATCTCGGGCAGGTAGAGAGGCCGGGATATACAACTGCCAACCCTGTGGTGAACATCCGGGTGCGCTCGGGTTACGGCACGATCGTCACCAAGGATATTTATCCCCTGCTAAAAAAGGGCTTGGTCGCGGGGACCTACTTCGGTGCAGCTGGCGACGGTACTGCGGGCACCGGCAATGGATTGACCCGCACCAACCCGGCCAATACTGCCCTGAGCTCGGCCACGTCGTCGGCGGTCATTGTGGGGGCTGGCAGCACCATGAACTACAACCTGCGGTACCTGCCCAGTTCCTCATCGCAATTTGCCGGAGACGACAGCTTCACTTTTAGCGTTCAGAACGCCGCAGGACCGGCCCTGGGAACTGGCACCGTCAATGTGCAGGTTTATGGCATCACCAGTGGGTCATCGACGATCCAGGCGCTCAAAGGCAGAGCATACGCCGGGGGTACCCTGTACACCGCGACCTGCAACAGCTGCGTCGGCGGGTCTTTTTCTGCGACCGGTCTGCCAACTGGACTGGGCATTGACGCCAACAGTGGGCAGATCAACGGTATCCCGGCCAATAGCAACATCATCGGGAATTATTCCGTCATCGTCAGTGCCACCAGTTCAGGTGCGACTGATTCTGGTGACGGGCAAGTCAGCAAGAGTTTTACGCTCCAGCTGGGCGGAATCAACAGCGGCGCTCCCGGTCCGTTTGACCAGGGTGTGACGATCACACCCTACAACGTGACGACCACGGCGGGGGCGGCAGGCGCCAATGCGCCGTATTCGCTGACCCCATTGCCGACAGGGCTCGCGTTCAACAATGGAACCGGACAGCTGACCGGCTCGCCTTCGGTCAGCGGGTCATTCCCTGTGACGATCACTGCAACGACAGTGAGCGGCGTAACCAGCGAGAACCTCACGATCGTGGTCAATGCTGCATCGGTACCCACTGGCATCAGCAGCAACCTGCCGTTGTCTACCGTATCCGTTGCAGGTACCGTCGGAACATCTGTCGATGGTGCCGGATACAGCATCGGCGCAACATCTGGCACGCCGGTCACCTATTCGTCGGCCGAGTTGCTGGCCATTGGCCTGACTGTGAACCCGACGACGGGTGCCATCACGGGAATGCCAAATACGAGCGGTGATATTCCAGTGATCTTGCGTGCCAGCAACATCGGCGGTGCAGGCACGCCCCTGAGTCGCACGATTCGAATAGCGCCCAGCACGGCGCCAGTGGTCAACAGTGCCACGCCCCCCAATGGCAATGTTGGAACAGACTATGCGGCTGCAGCGTTCTTCGTCACAGCAAGCAACCCGCTTATTACGGGATTCGCCGTAGCCAGTGGCAGTGCCATGCCACCCGGCTTGACGTTAAACGCCGGCACTGGTCAGATTACCGGTCCGCCCACTGCCAGCGGGATCTTCAAAACCCGGTTTACGGCCAGCAATTCTGCGGGGTCCAGTGCCCCCGTCGAGTTCACGTTCAACATCATTTCGAACGCGAAACCGAGCATCACCGGCCCGACCTTCGCCAGCTTTCCAGCCGGTGTCAGCATTACGCCGATTCAGATAACAGCCACCAATCCAGTGATCACGGCATACAAGGCCGATGGTTTGCCGAGTGGCCTGACAGTTGACACATCCTCCGGAGTCATCAGTGGCATACCCGTGACGCCGGGCACTTATACCGTGGAAATCTCTGCCGATAACGGTGCGCCGGGGGCAGGCTTTGGTGCCGTCTCCAACGTGCAATTCAACGTCGGTGTTCCCGCTCCGACCACCTGTGTGATGCCGGTGCTGTTGAACACCCCGACCACGCTGGACTTGTCCACTTGCCTGTTTTCCGGCTTCGCGCCTACAGGTGTCACCATTGTCGCGACACCTGCCCACGGAACGGTGGTCGTCAGCGGCACCCGGGTCACCTATACGCCGGTCAACAACTATTTCGGTGCCGACAGCTTCACGTTTGTCGGCTCGGGTGCGGGAGGCAATTCGCCGCAAGGCACCGTCGCGGTGACGGTGACCGGGCGGCCGGATCCGGCACAGGACGCCACCGTGACCGGGCTTCTGACGGCACAGGTCGAGGCAGCACAGCGCTTCTCACGCACGCAGATCTCCAATTTTCAGCGGCGGATGGAGTCACTGCACAGCCGACCCGTTACGGGCGGCAATATCGCGGCTGGTCTGCAAGGGCGAATCAATGCACCTGCGGCCATCGGATCAGGCGGCAATTCCCCGTTGCTGAACCGCCATTCCTCAGCCGCGCTGGATCCTCAGACCCCAGCGGGCATCACGGCACCGGCCACCAATCATGCGCCTTTGATTGCACGTGAATCGGATGTTTTGGCGGCACTCGCTGCCGGCGCAGGTCTTCAATCCATGCCATTGGTCGAGTCGGTCGTCTCGTTGATCAAGAATCGGTCTGTCAATCTATCGGGCGTGGCATCCGGTTGGGGGCTCAACGGCAATCCGGCCACCGGTTCTGGCAGTGGACCCAGTTACTGGATCGAAGGGGTCGCCACTTTTGGTACCCGCGATGCCCAGGGCGGCTTTGGCAGCTCGGAGTTCAGCTCCGACGGCATCACGATAGGAGTGGACAAGCGCTACAACGAGCAGTTCGCATATGGCATGGGCCTGGGTTACGCTCGCGACAAGACCTTGATCGGCACGGATGGCTCGGTCAACCGCTCAAAAGCTTATTCCCTGGCTTTGTATGGAAGTTACCAGCCAACACCCACAACCTTCGTCGATGGCATGCTGGGCCTGGGTTCGCTGGATTTCAACACCAGCCGGTTTGTTGCGCCGATCAGCGACTTTGCTTACGGCAAGCGCAGCGGAGCCCAGGTGTTCGGTTCGCTCAGCAGTGGTTATGAAATTCGCAACGGCAACGCGTTGCTTTCCCCCTACGGCCGGCTCGACTTCTCCACCAGTCGGCTCGACAGCAGCACAGAGGCCGGAGCCGGCGCCTATGCGCTGCGTTACCAGCGCCAAACCTCGACCTCGATTGAAGGCGCCATCGGCGTGCGCGGCGAATCCATCCACGCGGTCGATTTTGGCTACGCCGTGCCGCGCATGCGGGTAGAGTACCGCCACGAGTTCAAGCGCGCGGGTGACGCCTACATTCAGTATGCCGATCAGCTCGCAGGCCCGCTGTATCGACTGCCGTCCGCTGGAGCCCCGCGCGGCTCCATGGTGTTGGGACTGGGCAGTGACTTCATCCTGCGTGACGGACTGAGCCTGTCGCTCGAGTACCAGCTCAGCCATTCCTTTTCCAATGCATCCTCGCATGCGCTGCGCCTGCGCCTGAATAAGGAATTCGATGTGCGGGGTCTGCCCCGGATGCTGTCGAACGATGCACAGACAGCACATGACGAACCGGTCAACGTGCAACTGGAAGCCGGCGCGGTCTACGATGACAACGTAACGCGGGCCAAGTCTGGTGCTGATCGCCTGGGTGATCATTCCTATTCGGTCAACGTCGGCAAGCTGATCCGCCAGCCGCTGGGTGAGAATTCACAACTGTTGTGGATCGCCAATGTCGGCGGTCAGAAGTTCCGCAACTACAACGGTTTGAGTCGCGCGTCCTTGAGCGGCGAAGTGGAATACCAGTACCGCGCCTCGTCCGAATTCGCCGAGCCGACCTTTGGCGCCTTTGCCCGGTTCACGGGCGATGCGTTCGAATCGGAACTGCGCGACGGCTACAGCCTCAGTGCCGGCGTCTCGGTGCGGCAGGCGCTGACAGACCGGATCAACGTGTTTGCCGCGCTCACACACAACCTGCGCAATTCCAGCAGCGAGGTGTTCAGCACGCGGGACAACTCGATTCGTGGGAATATCGACTACGCGCTCAACGACAAGAACATTCTTTACATGGGTGCGGAGCACCGGCGCGGTGACATCGTGTCGACTGGCCGCCCTTCGCTGGAGAATGTCACCGTGGGTGATGTCTTCACGCAGGATGATGCGTATCCGGGCGGCCAGATGTTCAGCTACCGGTTTCGTGGCAGCACCACTTTGCTCACCGTGGGATACAACGTGGGCCTGGGCCCGCGCGATTCGATCGATTTCTCGTGGCGCCATATCCGTTCAACACCGGGACTACGGCCGAGCTTTGTGACCTCGCCGCGCAGCTACCGGGCCAACCAGTTGTCGCTGGTGTATCTGATGCGCTTTTAGGGAATTGATGATGAAAATGGGACCTTGGCTGCTTCATCTGTGCGCCGTTTCGGCAACTCTGTTATTGGTCGCTTGTGGCGGTGGCGGTGGTGGCACCAGCACTTCGGGGGATATCGCGACTGGCGGACCGCGTGGTGCTGCACAAGCGACTGGCCTGGACCGGTTCCTGTTGAATCCCAATCCCCTGGTCCGCGCTGACGGGTTGTTTGAGGTCGGCGAAGTCGAATACGCCAATGCCTACTACGAATCGATTGACCCGACCAACGCCAAGGACACCTTGAGCAAGTGGAAGGTCGCCAACAATATCGGCGTCACATCGGGCGGGCATACCGAAATCTCGGTGATCATCGGCGACCAGCGCGACCTGGGTTATGGCCGACGCATGGTGGCGCATCGCAATCCAGACGGCACGCTGGCGTTTTTGGTCGAAAACTATTTGGTGGGCGCCTATGGCGGCTACACGCCGCTGAACCTGGAGGCCGCCATCACCCGGGCGTCAAAATGGCATCTGGGCACCAATGCCATCGAATTCAGCCCCGGCCCGAAGGCCGGCACGGTGGTTGGCACGGACCTGCTTCCTGCCGACGGAAATTTCGTCAAGTTCTACACCTATGATCCGGTCACCGAGCAACGACTGACCACCCTGAGTCTGGACGGCCGACCTGACAAGGCCATGCCCACCGTGTGCACCACTTGTCACGGAGGACGCGGCGACCCGTTGACACCGGCCGATCCGGTGACTGGCAAGAAGTTGTTTGCATTGGTGGAGAACGGCTACTCGAAGCACCGGGGAGACACGCAGTCACAACTGCATCCGTTTGAACCCGCATCATTCGACTATTCCACGATCCCGGGTTTCAGCCGCGCCGAGCAGGAAGCTGCAATGAAGGCGATCAACAAACTGATACTTTGCTCGATGTCCCTGCCCAATGGCACGGTGAAGACGACGCCTGGATTTCCCGCAGAGGACCAATGTCGCCGCGTGGCGACGATAAACGAATACCAGGGTACGGCTGCGCCGCACCTGAAGGATATGTATGGTGGTGTCGGCATGCCCAATCCGACGTCGTCCTCGCCCGACAGCTATGTCGAGGCCTCCTGGCTCACGGCCGGGCAGTCGACGTTGTACCTCAATGTGCAGGCTGAAGCCTGCCGGGTTTGCCACCTGCTGCGCGGAACGGGTAACCAGTCCGACGTGTCCTTCGACACCTTTGCCCAATTCGACAGTTACAAGGACCGAATCAAGGCGCACATGGTCGATCGCGGCAACATGCCGCTGGCCAAGCTGATTTACGACAAATACTGGAGCACACCCAGCATGTTCCAGACCATGGGCACTTACCTCTTGAATGCCGGGTTCGCCGATGGCGCAAGCATGCCCGGTCGCCCGATTGCAGATCCAGGGCCGAACCGAGTGGTGAAGCAGGGTGCAAGCTCATTGTCCGCATCCATGAGCCTTTATGCAGATACCTTTCAATGGGCGCTGACCAGCAATCCGGGTGGGGCCGCGAATTTGACCGGAGCATCCACGGCACAAGCGACATTCAATGCCACGGCCGACGGCGAGTACCAGGTTCAGCTGATTGCCAGCAAGGGCGCTGCAACCAGTGCTCCAGCGACCCTGACGATCGTGGTCAATTCAAATCCTCTGGTGAAGGCACCCACAAGCATTCGGTTTGCCGATGTCAAGGCGGTGTTGCAAATCGGTACGGGTCAGTGCACGACATGCCATCAGAAAAATGGAAACGGTTCCAAGATTCCACCGATCTGGTATTCGAGTTACGACCGCGCCGGCACCGGTGTTGGAACGGAAAGCAGCGTCGTCAATGACCATTGGTTCTATACCGAGTTGCGTGGGCGAATCAACTTTACCGACATCATTGCCAGCCCGCTGCTGCGCAAGCCGGCAGGGCATCACCATGGTGCCAATGTCGTGCCGGGCGTTTTGGCTCGAGCAGGTTTCGACACCAGTCTGAGACCGGGCGACGCGGGACGGGCCGATTACGATCTGATCTTGAACTGGATCCTGAATGGCGCGCCGCAATGACCACAGTCGCTGGCGCGCATCGACTGGGAGCGCTATGTGCAGGGCGGCATACCGGCCCGCTCCAGTGCGGTCTGTGCTGAACGCTGCTCCAGCGCTTCAGTAGGTCCGACGCGGCCCCGTATAGGTGCTGCCTGAAAACACAAACGGGGTCTTGCGGCCCACCAGCGTTTCGATCAGTGACAATTCCTGATCGGTGTGGTTGATGAATGGCGCGTTACGGATATTGTCGCCTGCAGCCCCGTCGGCCACGATGTAAACCGGACGGTCATGACGGGTCGCGGCGATGGTTTCCCTGCTCTGGGGGTCGGCACTGGCCTCGACTTCAGTGACGCCGTAACAGGTGCAAAAATAGGTGCGCTCGGGATCGGCCTCGATATAAAAACCGGTTCCACGGATGCCGATGGTCGCAGTTGCCGATGAGACCCGCAGATTGGAGTTGCGCGACACCGACAAGAGCTTGCCGCTGATCATGCGCAATCCGCCTATCACCAGCGAGGTGATTGATCCCTCGGCTTTTTCGATTAGCAGTTTGCTTTCACTGCGCAGAATCATCGAATGGCTGTCGACCACGAACACGATTTCACTGTTGCGTGCGGTCTCGACGGTGTCGCCCGGGTTGATGCGGGTTTGCAAAGTGGCGGTCTGGTTGTTGACAGTGACTTCGCCGGACAAGCCGTAGATAGATTGGGTCGGCGGCAATTTGGCCGGCTTGTTGCCGAAAAAACCAAACGTGACGGCCTGGGCCGGCATA